>NZ_ALIP01000022.1:0-108702 GCF_000283075.1 Pseudoxanthomonas sp. GW2 | reverse complement strand
GCGGCGGTTTCCTCCAGGTTGGCGGCCTGCTGCTCGGTGCGGCGCGCCAGGTCGGCGTTGCCCTGGGAGATCTCGGCGGCGGCGGTGTTGATGCTGCCGGAAGCCTCCTGGATGCGGCCGACGATGCTGGTCAGGTTCTGCACCGTGGTGTTGGCCGCATCGCGCATCTGCGCGAACACGCCCTCGTAGTCGCCGTCCATGCGCACGGTCAGGTCGCCGTCGGCCACCGCCTGCAGCACCTGGGCCAGCGACTGCAGGCTGGTGTCGGAGGTGTGCATCAGGCGGTTGAGGTTGGCGACCATGTCGCGGAACCCGAACTCGAAACGGTCCTCGTCGCCGCGCTTGCTGAAGTCGCCATGCACCGCGGCGGCGCTGAGGGTGCCGATTTCCTCGCTGAGCGCCAGCAGGTTGGCCTTGACCCCGTCCATGGCGCTCATCAGCACGGCCTTCTCGCCAGGCACGCGCGGGAAGTCGTCGTGCAGGTCGCCACGGGCGTAGGCGCCAGCCAGGCGGCCGGCGGTGAGCGCGGCCTGGACGTGCTCGTTCACCACCGCGTTCACGACGTCCATCAGGTTGCTGTAATCGCCCTGGACCACGCTGGAATCCAGGCGCGCGGAGATCGTGCCCTGGTCGTGCTGGCGGCCCATTTCCCTGACCGCCTCGATCACGGTCTGCACCGACTCGCGGGTGCCCTGGATCGCGCGCAGGACCTCGCCGACCTCGTCGGCGCCGCCCGCCAGGTGGGCGCCGTCGAGCTTGCCGGCGGCCAGGTCACGCGCGGCGGCGGCGGCACGGCCCAGTGGGCCGGTCAGGCTGCGGGTGAACACCACGGCCAGGAACACGCCGAACACGATGGCCAGGCCCAGGACCACGAACAGCGCGGTGCGGGCACGGTTGGCGGCCACCACGGCCTCCTCGTGCGCCGCCTTCATCTGCCGGCCTTCACGCTCGACATAGGCGCTGACCGCGTCGCGCCAGCCCTTCAGGCCGGCGCCGGCCTCGCCATTGAGGTAGGTGGTAGCCTCGGCGATGCTGCCTTCCATTGCCAGCTCGGCGACATGGTCGTTCAGCGGCGCCGCGGCTTGGCGGGCCTTGTTGATGGCCGCCAGCAGGCGCTTGCCTTCCTCCCGCGCCGGCATCGCATCCAGCTTTTCGTAGGTCGCGGCGAAGTTCTCGCGCGTTTCCTTGATCCGCTGCTGCGCAGCCAGGCGCTCCTCGTCGCTCTCGGCGAGGATCATGGCCTGCATGTCGATGTTGAGCAGGTTGGCGCTGTCGTACAGCGTGTTCGCCAGCGCGGTCTTGGTGACACGTTCGACCGCGATGGTTTCCAGGTGCTTTTCCAGCGTGGAGAGGGACATCGCCGAAACCACGGCGATCGCGGCCATCAGCACCAGCAGGAAGCCAAAGCCGGCGAACATTCGCTTGCCGACGGTAAAGCGTTGGAGGAACTCGTTCATGACTGCCTCGGGGGGAGGTTGTTGCGGCTGGAGGACGGCGGAGCCGCCCGGGGCGCCTGGTCGGGGGATGCCCGGAGCCGCGCGGGCGGTTCCGGGTGTGCCCATCTATCGGCGCCCGCTGCACGGCGATTGAGCAGGCCTGATGAAGATCCTCAATACGATCGACGGTCTCTGCGGATTGGTAGCGATCCCTTGGCCCGGCGCAGCGCCGCCCGGGCGGTTGCATAGGGTCTTTCGCCGCCGGGAGTGCCGAGCTCGTCACACTATCGGTGGCGAAAATCTGAATAACAGGCGTCCGCGGCGCAGCCGGGTCGGCTGCCTGCGCGGCACGGTGATCGGCTACGCTTTCGCGATGCCACCCGACCCTGTTTTCCCGGCGGACGATCCACCGCCGCAGCCCCCGGAAAAGCCGCTGCCGTCCGAATGCTGCGAGAGCGGCTGCCCGATCTGCGTGTACGACCTCTACGCCGAAGCCCTGGACGAGTACCGCCAGGCGCTGGCCGCCTGGCAACAGCGCCATCCCGGGATCGATCCCGGGGCGGCCTAATCGGCCGCGGCGCCCGCCGGCAGCTTGGGTACCGGCGTCGGCCGGCCCAGCGGATCCAGCGCGATCATCACGAACTGCCCGCGGGTGCACAGCTTGCGCTCGCCGCTGAGCAGGTTCTCGGTGATCACCTCGACCTCGACGTTCATCGAGCTGCGGCCCACCTTCACCAGGCGCGCGATCACCTCCACCAGGTCACCCTTGTGGATCGGCTGGTTGAAGTCCACCTGCTCCGAGCGCGCGGTCACCACCGTGGTACGCGCGTAGCGCGAGGCGACGATGAAGGAGGCCATGTCCATCCACGCCAGCGCCTGGCCGCCGAACAGCGTGCCCAGGTGGTTGGTGTGGTCGGGGAAGACCATGTTCATCAGGCGCGCCTCGGTGGGGCGCGCTTCGGCGGGGACGGCTTCGGACATGGCGGCGTTCTCCCTGTTGGCCCGGCCCGATCATCGCCGATCCAGGGAAAGGCGCGCGTGAGGCGACGGCTACAGGTACGCCGCGACCGCCGCGGCCAGCTGCGCGGGGCCTTGGAAGCCCGGCAGCCGCGCCGTCTCCACCCCATCGCGGAACAGCGCCAGGGTCGGGGTCTGGCGCAGGCCCAGGCCGCGGAAGAAGTCCTCGCCAACCTCCTCCAGCTTCACCTTCAGCAGCACCAGGCCCTGCGCGGCCGGCTCGGTGGCGAACCTGCGCAGCGCAAGATCGAGCATGGTGCAGCCCGGGCAGGCGTCCTTCCAGTAGTCCACCAGCAGGCGGGGATGGGCCGCCAGCGCGGCGGCATGGGCCTCAGGCGAGGCGGCGTGCAGGATCTGCATGGGCAGCGGCTCCGGTGGCGGCCAGCACCTGGTCGGTCCAGCGGGCGATGGCCAGCGCATCGCGCTGCCCATGCGGCATCTGCTCGATTTCCAGGCGCGGGAAGGGTGAATCGAAGAAGCGGGCGATGCGCCGCACCGCGCCGCAGTAGTACTCCTCGCCCCACTGGGTCTCGCCGGTGCCAAACACGGCCACGTTGGCCGGCTTGCCCACGGCCGCGACCAGGTCGGCGATGAACTGCTTCATCTCCGCCGGCGTGCGCCCGCCGTTGTCGGTCCAGCTGCCCAGCAGGTAGAGGTCATGGCGCGGATCGCCCGCGTCGGCCAGCGCGTGCAATCCCGCCTCCAGCCAGGTCACGGCGTGGCCATGCGCCTCGCAGTGCCCACGCACCTGCCGTGCGAGGTCGCGGGTGTTGCCGCTGAGGGAGGCGTAGGCGATCAGGAGGCGCATGAAGGCCGGGATTGGTGACTGGTGATTGGTCATTCGTGATTCGTGATTCGTGATTCGTGCAGGAGCGTGATGGCCTTGCTTTTTCCAATCACCAATGACCAATCACGAATCACGCGCCTCACAGCTCATCGAATCCGTTGTCCGCGTTGGTCTTCTTGTACGAGGCGTTGCGCATCTCGAAGAAGTCGGTCTTGGTCTGGGTGAAGTTGTCGGCGTAGGCGCGGATCCAGGGCATGACGTTGTCGGTGGTCTCCGCGTAGAGGGACTCGATGCCCAGCATCCCGGCCATCTTGTTCGCGCGGTACTTCACGTAGCGGATCATCTCGTCCACGTCGATGCCGTCGATCCCGTCCAGCACTTCGCCGGTCCACTGCGTCTCCAGCTCGATGGCGTGGCGGAAGGCGACGTGCACGTAGTCGGTCAGCTCGTCGGTCTGCAGCTCCGGGTGCTCGCCGACGATGGCGCGGATCACCTCGCTGATGAACTTGGTGTGCGCCAGCTCGTCGCGGTTGATGAAGCTGATGATCTTGCCGGTGCCGGCCATCCGGTTCTGCCGCACCAGGTTGTAGAAGTAGGCAAAGCCGGAATAGAAGTTGATGCCTTCCAGGATCGAGGACTGGATCAGCGCGCGCAGCAGGGTCTCGGCGGTCTTCTCGCGCATGAAGTCCTCGTACGCGGCCATGATCGGCGCGTTGCGGCGCAGGATGGTCGGGTGGGTGCGCGCGATCTCGAACACGCGGTTCTGGTTGGCCAGGTCGGTGATCGAGGCCAGCACGTAGCTGTAGCTCTCGTTGTGGATCACTTCCTGCTGGCCGATGATCGCCGCGTTGGCATGCGCCGCCGGATCGGTGATGTACTCGGCCACGTTGTAGATGAAGCGGGTCTGCGGCGAATCCAAGGTGGCCAGCAGGCCGATGATCGAGTCGAAGGCGTTCTTCTCGCGCGCCGACAGCTCGCCGTACTGGCGTGCATCGCCCTTCATGTCGACCTCGTCCGGGATCCAGAAGTTGGTCGAGAGCTCCTTGTAGGCGCGGTAGAACGACGGGTAGGGGATGTCGTTCCAGTTGAGGATGCCCGAGGTGGTCCCGTTGATGATCCCGGTCGAACGGTTGGGATGGCGCGGCTCGAGGATGCGGATGCGGTCCAGCCGGGTAGCGGTACGCGGTGCGGCAACAGTAGTCATGGTCGTTCTCTCTCTGCTGGTTGCCGACCGCAACCAGCGTTCTGGAGGAAAGCCCCCCTGAGTCAGGGGGGCGCGCCGAAGGCGCGGGGGTATGGAGGCTGATGAGCGGGACCCACGGTTCGCAGCGCGAACCGTGGAACCTGACTAGCGCGAACGCGCGGTCAGCTACTGCACCATTCGCACTCGGCCACGTCGATATCGTTCGAGCGCACGTAGTACGTCGTCTTCAGCCCCTGCCGCCAGGCCTCCAGGTGCAGCTCCAGCAGCACCGAAGCGCGGATCGATGAAGGCACGTAGAGGTTGAAGCTGATTGCCTGGTCCACGTGGCGCTGGCGGCGCGCGTTCTGCCGCACCGAGGCGAACTGGTCCACCTTCCACGCGCCCTTCTCGTAGTAGGGCCAGGTTTCCAGCGACAGGCCGGGTGCGGCCACCGGGCGCCGGTAGTCCTTCTTTTCCTCGTAGTAGAACGCCGAGTAGACCGGGTCGATCGAGGCGCTGGAGCCGGCGATCTGCGCGGTGGACATGTTCGGCCCCACCGCCAGCAGCCAGCCGTTGCGCAGGCCGTTGACCGCCACCTGAGCGGCCAGGTCCAACCACTCGGGCGAGTTGTAGCCGCGTTCGCGGAAGTAGGCGCCGGTGTGCCAGTCGCTGCCGGGGAAGGCCGGGTAGGTGCCCTTTTCCTTCGCCAGCTCCATGCTGGCCTGGATCGCCAGGCGGTTGATCCGCTCGTACAGCGCGTCGCTGTAGTCCTCGGCCTCCTTCGAATCCCAGTGGATGCCCTTGAGTGCAAGCAGGTGGTGCCAGCCGAAGGTGCCCAGGCCGATCGCGCGGTACTTGCGGTTGGTGATGGTCGCCTGCGGCACCGGCAGCTGGTTGAGGTCGATGACGTTGTCGAGCATGCGCACCTGGATCGGTACCAGGCGCTCGAGCACGTCGCTGATCAGGTCGCCCTGGCCCTCGGCCTGGACCACCGCGCGGCCCAGGTTGATCGAGGACAAGTTGCAGACCACGAAGTCGCCAGCCTGCCTGGTGGTCACGATCTGGTTGCCGGAGATGACCTCCTGGATCATCCGGGTCGGACTCTGGTTCTGGAGGATCTCGGTGCACAGGTTGGACGAGTACACCATGCCGCAGTGCTTGTTTGGGTTCTTCCGGTTGACCTCGTCGCGGTAGAACATGAACGGGTTGCCGGTCTCCAGCTGCGAGACCATGATCCGCTTGAACAGGTCGATCGCCTTGACCGTCCTGCGGCCGATGCGCTCGTCCTCGACCAGCTCCTGGTACTTGCTGCGGAAGCTGCCCTCGCCGCGCTTTTCGTCGTAGAAGTCCTGCAGGTACCAGCCCTTGGCCTGCTTCACCTCGTGCGGGTCGAACAGGTACCAGTCGCCGCGCCGCTCCACCGCCTCCATGAACAGGTCCGGGATGCACACCGCGGTGAATACGTCGTGCGCGCGCAGGCGCTGGTCGCCGTTGTTGAGGCGCAGGTCGAGGAACGCCTCGATGTCGCGGTGCCAGATGTCCAGGTACACCGCCACCGCGCCCTTGCGCTGGCCCAGCTGGTCCACCGAGACGGCGGTGTTGTTGAGCTGCTTGATCCACGGCACCACGCCGCCGGAGGAGTTGGGCACGCCGCGGATCGGCGCGCCGGCGGCGCGCACGTAGCCCAGGTATGCGCCCACGCCGCCGCCGCCCTTGGACACGCGGGCGATGTCGGTGTTGGAGTCGTAGATGCCCTGCAGGCTGTCGTCGACGGTGTCGATGAAGCAGCTGGACAGCTGGCCGCCGACCTTGCCCGCGTTCTGCAGGGTCGGGGTGGCCACGGTCATGTACAGGTTGGACAGCGCCCAGTACGCCTCGCCCACCAGCTGCATGCGTCGCTCACGGGGCTTTTCGTCCTGCATCAGGTACAGCGCGATGGTCAGCCAGCGCTCCTGCGGCAGCTCGTAGACGTTGCGCGCCGCGTCGGTGGCCAGGTAGCGGGTCGCCAGCAGGTACAGGCCGTTGTAGGTGAACAGCTTGTCCCGCTCCGGGTCGACCAGGCGGCCGGCCTCCTCCAGCTCCTCCTTGGAATAGGCGCGCAGGATGTCGTTGGAATAGATGCCGCGGTCGGCCAGGCTCTCCTGCAGGCCGACATAGGAACCGTACTTCTGTGCCACGTCGTAGAAGCGGTTGCGGCTGGCGCGCTTGTACAGGCGGCGAAGGTACAGGCGCGCGGCGAAGTACTCCCATTCCGGCGCGGCCAGGTCCACGCGCGCCTCCGCCTCGCGGATCAGGTGGTCGACCAGGTCGTCGGCCGACAGCGCTTGCTTGCGCGCGACGAAGCCCAGTACCGCGCGCTTGTAGCCGTCGATCTCAAGCTGCGGGAACTCGGCGTGGATGGCATCGATGCTGCGCTCCAGGCGCGCCGGGTCGAATGGCAGGCGGCGGTTGCCGGCCTCCTTGGTGATCCAGGTGGTGGCTGCCGGCGGCGGGGCCGGTGCGGCCGCGCGCACGGCGGCCGGGGTGGGAACCGGGGCGTCGGCAAGCGCGTCGCCGGTGGCGGCCATGGCCGCGGTGGCCGGGGCCGCGTCGGCGACCAGTGAGGGGGTGTCCTGGGATGTCATGCGCATCCTCCGTGGCGTGATGCACCCCGCGTCCCTCCCTCGGGGAACGCGGATCCGGTGCGGATGCGGAGGATGCGAAGGCAGCGTCGCAACGGCCGCGACGCAGCGCGGCTGCGGCGGACCCTGCTTCGCCAGTCTTCCCCCCTCCGGGGATTCCGTGACCGGCACCGCGCGGTGTGCTTGGCGCGGCTGTCGGCAGGTCTTCGGACTTCCGGACGTGGAGGTTTCCCTCCGCCTACTTCCGCCGCTTCCCAGGCCTTGGCCCAGTGCGTTGGTGCGGGTTCGTTTCCGGTTACCGCTGCGGGGCAGTGCCGGATTCGCCTTGCGGCCCACCGGACTTCCCTTTTAAACCCGCGCCGCGGCGCGGGTACCGACGCGACACAAGATAGTGGGGTACCAGGATCATGGCAACCCCATATCTCGGAACAGGTACCCTGTTGGCGGACTCGTCCGGGCCGCCGCCTGCGCCAGCCCCGCGCATTTGCGACACTGCCGGCATGCGCATGCCTGCCCCCGACCCCAGGTCCGTGGCCAGCCCCCTGGTGCTGGGCAGCCTCGCCCACTTCCTGCTGGCCGCGGTGGCGGTGCAGGCGCTGCGCCCGGAATACGACCCCTGGCTGGCGCCGCTGAGCCTGTACCTGTCCGGTGCCTGGAGCGCGTGGCTGCGCGCGGCGTACTACGGCCTGGCCCTGGGCATCGTGCTGCTGGCGCTGGAACTGCGGCGCACGCTGGAGCCGTGGGCGCGCTACGCGCTGGTGCCCGTGCTGCTGTGCGGCGGCGCGCTGGCGCTGGCGGCCACCGCCGCCTGGCCGGGACCGGCACCCGGGTACCCGGTGGACGACCTGGAGGCGCTGGTCCACCGCATCGCGGCGATGGCCGCGTTCCTGCTGGTCGGCAGCGGCATGCTGCTGCAGTCCGCTGCGCTGCACCGCGATCCGCACTGGCGCGGACGGGCCCTGGCGGCGCTGCTGCTGGCGCTGCTGGCCTTCGCCGGGCTGTGGCTGCACGCGTTGTGGCGCGAGCTGCCGCGCGGGGCCTCGCAGAAAGCGGTGGTCGCGCTGTACCTGTCCTGGCTGTGGCTGTGCGCCTGGCGCCTGCGCACGGCGCCGCGCTGAGGCTCAGGCGCGGTGCGGGGTGGCCAGGTACTCGGCGCTCTGCATCTCGATCAGGCGCGAAGCGGTGCGCTCGAACGCGCCGCCCAGGCGCTGGCCTTCGTACAGTTGCGGCGGGGCCGCGTCGGCGGTGCACACCAGGTTGACCTGGCGGTCGTACAGCTCGTCAACCAGGTTGACGAAGCGCCGTGCCGCGTCCTCGTTCACCGCGCCCATGCGCGGGATGCCGCCCAGCAGCACGGTGTTGAACTCGCGCGCGATCTCGATGTAGTCGGTGGTGCCGCGCGGGCCGTCGCACAGCGCGGCGAAGTCGAACCAGGCGATGCTCTTGCCGCGGCCGCGCACCGGGATCTTGCGGCCGTCGATCTCGATGTTGCCGCCGTGCGCCGCGTCGCCGCCGCTGAGCTCGCGCCAGCGCTCCGCCAGCCAGGCCTCCGCGCCCGCGTCCAGCGGCGCGCGGTAGACCGGGGAACGGGTCAGCGCGCGCAGGCGGTAATCCTCCTGGCCGTCCGAGCGCAGCACCACGCAGTGCTGCTGCAGCAGCGCGATCGCCGGCAGGAAGCCGGCGCGCTGCAGGCCGTCGCGGTACAGGTTCTCCGGCGCGGTGTTGGAGGTGGTCACCAGGGTCACGCCCTCGGCGAACATCCGCTCCAGCAGGCGCGCCAGCAGCATGGCGTCGCCGATGTCGGTGACGAAGAACTCGTCCAGCACCAGCACCTTCAGCGCGCCGCGCCAGCGCCGGGCGATGTGCGCCAGCGGGTCGGCCTCGCCGGCGTGCTCGCGCAGGCGCTCGTGCACGCCGCGCATGAAGCGGTGGAAGTGGGTGCGGTACTTGCCGTTGCTGACCTGCGGCTTGCCCGTGCCCGGCGAGTACACCGGCAACGGCAGCGATTCGTAGAACAGGTCGACCACGAAGGTCTTGCCGCGCCCGACCTCGCCCCAGTAGTACAGGCCGCGCACCGGCGCCGCCGGGCGCGCGAACAGGCGCGACAGCAGGCCGCCGGAAGGCGGCGCCAGCAGCGCCTGGTGGATGCGGTCCAGCTCGCGCAGGGCCGGGTGCTGCGCCGGGTCGTCGCGCCAGCGCCCGGCCGCGGCGCCCTCGGCGTAGACCTGCGAGGGGGTGCGCACGCCGCTTGCGCTCATGCCTGCGACAGCCAGCCCTTGACCTCGTGCTGGATGGCGCCGCGCAGGTCGATCAGCTTGCGGTGGAAGAAGTGGCTGGTCTCGGGCATGCGCACCAGCTGCGGCTTGCGCGGCAGCGAATCGATCCAGTCGTACACCGCCTGCGGGTCGACGATCTCGTCCTGGTCGCCCTGCACCACCAGCCACGGCACCTCGGGGATCTGGATGCCGGAGAAGTCCCAGCCGCGTCCGGCCACCGGCGGCGCGATCGAGATCAGCGCATCGGGCGCCAGCTCGGCGGCGCTGGACAGGCTGACGTAGGAGCCGAAGCTGAACCCGGCCAGCCACAGCGTCTGGCCCGGGCGCGCGGCGCGCACCCAGTCCACCACCGCGCGCAGGTCCTCGCGCTCGCCGACGCCGCGGTCGAACTCGCCCTCGGAGGCGCCGGTGCCGCGGAAGTTGAAGCGCACCGTGGTCGCGCCCAGCTCGCGCAGCGCGCGCGCGACCATGGTCACCACCTTGTTGTGCATGGTCCCGCCCTCGGTCGGCAGCGGGTGGCAGACCACCGCCACCAGCGGGCGGGCGTCGCCCGGTTCGGGCAGGTCCACGGCCACCTCCAGCGCGCCGGCCGGGCCGGGCAACATCAGGGTGGTCGACTCGTCGGGGAAGGCGCTTGCGGTCATGCGCACATGATACAGACCGGCCGCGCGGCGCCGGTGTGGCTGCCGCGCCCGCCACTCGGCGACAATGGCGCCTTCCCGCCCGCCTCCCCGCGCATGCATTTCCTCCTGCTCAGCGTGACCTGCAGCGTCCTGGTCTCGGTGCTGCTGAAGCTGGCGCCGCGCCGCGGCTGGGACGTGGGCCAGATGGTCACCTGGAACTACCTGGCCGCGGCCCTGCTGTCGGCCTGGCTGCTCAAGCCGCCGGCGGCCGCCCTGCACCAGCCTGGCGCACCCTGGGGTGCGCTGCTGGTGCTGGCGGCGCTGCTGCCGACCCTGTTCCTGGTGCTGGCCGCGGCGGTGCGCCACGCCGGCATCGTGCGCACCGACGTGGCCCAGCGGCTGTCGTTGCTGCTGTCGCTGGCCGCGGCCTTCGTGTTCTTCGGTGAGCGCGCCGGGGCGATGAAGCTGGCCGGCCTCGGCCTGGGCCTGCTGGCGGTGCTGGGCATCCTGGCACGCCCGGCCGGTGCGCCCTCCGGCAGTCGCGGCTGGCTCCTGCTGCTGGCGGTATGGGCCGGCTTCGCCGTGGTCGACGTGGTGCTCAAGCGCCTGGCCATGGCCGGCACCCCGGCATCGGCCGCGCTGCTGGTGGCCTTCGTGCTGGCGTTCTTCGGCATGTCCGCCTGGCAGCTGTGGCGGATGCTGGCGCAAGGCATGCGCCCGGGGCTGCGCCACGCCGCCGCGGGCCTGGCCCTGGGGCTGCTCAACTTCGGCAACATCGTGTTCTACGTGCGCGCCCACCAGGCGCTGCCGGACAGCCCGGCCACGGTGTTCGCGACCATGAACATCGGCGTGGTCGTGGCCGGCACCCTGGTCGGCGTGCTGGCCTTCGGCGAACCCACCTCCCGGCTCAACCGCGCCGCCATCGCCCTGGCCATCGCCGCCATCGCCCTGATCGCGCTGGCGCCGCGCTGAGGCGGACAAGCGCCGTGCAGGCGCGCTTCCCTAGAATGTGCCGATGAATACCCCGCACGATTCCAGCCTCGGCCGCGAGGTCGCCTACCCGACCCGCTACGACCCGACGCTGCTGTTCCCGATCCCGCGCGCCGGCGCCCGCGCCGAACTGGGCCTGCAGGCAGGCGCGGCGCTGCCATTCACCGGCCACGACCGCTGGCATGCCTACGAACTGGGCTGGCTGGACGGCCGCGGCCGCCCGCAGGCGGCCACCGCGACCGTGCTGGTGCCGGCCGATTCGCCCTGCCTGGTCGAGTCCAAGTCGTTCAAGCTGTACCTCAACTCGCTCAACGGCGAGCGCTTCGCCGATGCCGGCGCGCTGCGCGCACGCATCGCCGCGGACCTGTCGCAGGCGGCCGGCGCCGCGGTGCGGGTGGAGTTCGGCCTGCCGCCGATGGCGGCAGGCGCCGAAGGCGCCAGCATCGACGATGCCGACGTGGACATCGACCACTACGGCCCGCCGCAGGCGGAAGTGCTGCGCGCCGATCCGGCCGAGGTGGCCGAGGAATACCTGCACTCGGGCCTGCTCAAGTCCAACTGCCCGGTGACCGGCCAGCCGGACTGGGGCAGCGTGCACCTGCGCTACCGCGGCCCGCGCATCGACCGCGGCAGCCTGCTGCGCTACCTGGCCGGCTACCGCGAGCATGCCGGCTTCCACGAGCAGTGCGTGGAGCAGATCTTCCTGGACGTGCTGGCCCGCTGCCGGCCGCAGTGGCTGTCGGTGGAGGCGCGCTATACCCGCCGCGGCGGCCTGGACATCAACCCCTGGCGCGCCACCCCGGGGCAGCCGGCGCCGGCGCCGCTACGCGACCTGCGGCAGTAACCGCGGCCGCCCAATGCCGGCTTCACGGGTCACAGATGAAACGTTAACGACGCCTGTGACAACGTTGCGCCGTGCATTGGTCCGGCGCCTGGCAGGGTGGCCGCCGGACCCGGCGACCGGGCTCTCCCGGTGCTGCCTTCTCTCTCTCCCGGCAGGGTGAGTGGCTCCTTGGGCGCGCCCTCCCGCGCCCTTCTTTTTGTCCGGACCCGGTTGATTCGGCGCCAGGCAGGCGCCATGCAGGGTTCATGGACGCCCCTACCGAACCCATGCCCCAGGCCGGCAGCGACCGGCGCAGGATCCTGCGCGCCTTCAACGCCAGCCTGGCCTTCGTGTTCCTGCTGCTGGTGGTGTTCGTTTCCCAGCCCGGGCTGGACGTGCGCGCCCTGGCAGTGGCGCCGCGCGACATCGGCCAGTGGATCGGCCTGCTCGCCGCGCCGTTGCTGCACGGCTCGCCGGAGCACCTGGGCGCCAATGCCGGCGCGATCCTGATCCTCGGCACCCTCGCCGGCGCGGTGTATCCGCGCGCCACCCTGCGCGCACTGCCGCTGCTGTGGCTGGGCTCGGGCCTGGGCGCCTGGCTGCTGGGCGATCCGGGCAGCCGCCACCTCGGCGCCAGCGGCCTGACCCATGGCCTGATGTTCATGGTCGCCGTGCTGGGCCTGCGCCGGCGCGACCGCGCCTCGATCGCCGCCGGCATGATCGGCTTCCTGTTCTACGGCAGCATGCTGGTGACCGTGCTCCCGCACGAGCCCGGGGTGTCGTGGCAGTCGCATCTGGGCGGGGCGCTGGCAGGCCTGCTCGCCGGCCTGCTGTGGTGGCGCGCGGACCCGCTGCCGCCACGCCCGCGCTACAGCTGGGAGGACGAAGAGGAGGACGCCGGCTCCCCCCAGGCCGGCACCGACGCCGACACCCTGGAACCCCCGCCGCCGCGCGACGTGCCGGTGCTGTGGCACCGTCGGCCACCGGTGCGCGGCGTGGTGCTGCGCTTCCCGCCGCCGCGGCGCGGACCTCCCGCGGAGCCCTGAGCCCGGCGGCATGACCGCCCGCACATCCGCGCCCACGGTGGGCCGCGGATAATCGGCGGCCTGTTCCCCTGCGCAGGACCTCCCATGCCTTCCGCTTCCGCCCCCGCGCCGGCCCGCTCGCGGCGGGCCCTGGTTCCCGTCCTGCTTGGCGCCGCGCTGGCCGCGTGCAGCGCGCGCCCCACCCCGCCCGCGCCCGCACTGGCCGCCGACGGCGTGCCGGAAAGCCGGCCCGGCTGGGCCATCGGCTACCTGCCCGACGCCGCCGTGCCCGACAGCCTGGCCCTGCTGCCGCCGCCGCCGTCCGGAGAAGCGGCCGCGCTGGACCAGGCGCGCATGCAAGCGGCGCTGGCGCTGCACGGTACCCCGCGCTTCGCCCAGGCCGCGGTGGACGCGGAGCTGCAGTTCCCGCAGGCCGCGCCGCTGTTCGCCTGCGCCCTGGGCGTGGAGATCGACCTGCAACACACCCCGGCCACCTGGCGCCTGCTGCGCCGCAGCCTGGCCGATGCTTCCCGCTCCACCCGCAAGGCCAAGGACCACTACAAGCGCCCGCGGCCGTTCCTGGCCAACCACGCGCCCACCTGCACCCCGCAGGACGAGGCACGCCTGGCGCACAGTGGTTCCTATCCCTCCGGGCATACCGCGATCGGCACGCTGTGGTCGCTGGTGCTGGCGCAGGCCGCGCCGGGCCACAGCGATGCCCTGCTGGCGCGCGGCCGCGCCTTCGGCGAGAGCCGGGTGGTGTGCAACGTGCACTGGACCAGCGACGTGGTCGAGGGCCGCTTCATGGGCATGGCCACCTTCGCCCGGCTGCAGGCCGAGCCGGCGTTCCAGGCCGACCTGGCCGCCGCGCGCCGCGAGCTCGCTGCCGCGCGCGCCGCCGGCCGCGTACCGCAACGCGACTGCGCCGCCGAAGCCGCGGTGCTGCAGGTGGCCGCCAACCCTGGCTGAACACCGGGCGTGGCCCCTGGTGCCGAGCTGACATCCGGCACCTGCGCATCCCGGCGCGCGGTCCTAGACTCGGCCCGCGATTCCCCCCCAGGAGGCCGCCATGACCCAGTGGTACCTGCACGACCCCGCGAGCAACCGCCGCCTCGGCCCCATGGACACCGACAGCGCGCGCGCCGAGGCCGCGCGCAACCCCGGCCTGCTGGCCTGGCGCGAGGGCATGGGCGACTGGCTGCCGGTGCGCAACATCGCCGAGCTGGTCGACGGCGTGCCCGGCGACCCGGCCGCCACGCCGCCGCCGCTGCCGCGCAATGCCGGCCGCGCCCGCGCCGACGAGATCGAGTTCCGCATCCACGGCCAGGAGATGCAGTTCGTCGAGATCGAGCTGGATCCGGGCGAGAGCGCCATCGCCGAGGCCGGCGCGCTGATGTTCAAGGACGCCGCGGTGCAGATGGACACCATCTTCGGCGACGGCTCGCACCGCGGCCAGGGCGGCGGCTTCATGGACAAGCTGCTGGCGGCCGGCAAGCGCGTGATCACCGGCGAGAGCCTGTTCACCACCATGTTCACCCACACCGGCAGCGGCAAGGCCAAGGTGGCCTTCGCCGCGCCCTACCCGGGCACGGTGCTGGCGATGAAGCTGGACGAGCACGGCGGCCGCATCATCTGCCAGAAGGACAGCTTCCTGGCCGGCGCGCGCGGCGTGCAGGTCGGCGTGCATTTCCAGCGCCGCATCCTCACCGGCCTGTTCGGCGGCGAGGGCTTCATCATGCAGAAGCTCGAGGGCGACGGCTGGGTGTTCATCCATGCCGGCGGCTGCGTGGTCGAGCGCGAGCTGGCCGCCGGCGAGCGCATCGACGTGGATACCGGCTGCGTGGTCGGCTACCACGCCAGCGTCAGCATGGACGTGCGCCCGGTCGGCGGCATCAAGAGCATGCTGTTTGGCGGCGAGGGCGTGTTCCTGGCCACCCTGACCGGACCGGGCAAGGTCTGGCTGCAGTCGCTGCCGTTCTCGCGCCTGGCCGGACGCATGCTGCAGGCCGCGCCGCAGGCCGGCGGCCATAACCGCGGCGAAGGCTCGGTGCTGGGCGGGCTGGGCCGCATCCTGGACGGCGACAACCGCTTCTGACACCACGCGGCGCGGCCGCCCCGTCCGCGCCGGCGTCATTGGCTACCGTCGTCCTGCCCGCCGGGCGACGGGAGCGCGCCACGCGTCCTGCTGCACCTGACCGGGTGAAGCGTCAGGCCGACGAGCGACGGCGTGCAAAGTCCAGGCGGGCGAGTGCCCAGCACGCCGGCACCGCAACAAGCTGGCAGAACAGCCAGATGCCAGTGGCCGTATCCGGCCACGCCGCCGCCGGCAGCAGGACGTCGCAAGCGGCAAGCGCCAGCACGACGGCGACAGGCGCCAGCACGATCAAGGCCGCACGCACCGAGCGGCCGAACGGACCGGCCCCGGGGCTGCGCATCAAGGCAAACAGGGCCGGCCAGCCATGCAGCAGCGCCAGCACGAAGCTGACCACCAGTGCCCGCGATGGCGCCTGTCCTTCGGTGCCTACGAACTTGAGCCACCAGAGCGCCGCAAACAGCGCTGCGGACAGGAGGCCGAGAACTGGAACCTTCCAGTCGCGCACTGACCCGACCTGCTGCCTGGCACCTGGAGCCAACTCGCGCCGCAAGGCAGCGTCACCGCGGCGCGGGCACCGCGCCGATGGCGATGCCGGTATTGCAGTCGATGCGCAGCGCCTGGCGCGCGGACAGGCCGTAGCGCGGCGTCGTTTCCGGCGTGTAGTCGCCCAGGCCGCCGGTGGAGCGCAGCAGGCGCAGGCGGGTGCCGTCGCGCGGATCCAGCAGCGGGCTGCGGCAGGCCGGCCCGGCCACCGGCGAGGTGGCGCCGGTAGCGGCGTCGAGCACCTGGAAGCGCGGGGGCAGGTCGGTGATTGCGCCCGGGTCGGCGCGATCCGGCCATGCGCTGGCGCAGGAAGCCAGCAGCAGGGTGGCTGCGGCGGTCAACAGCAACGGTTTCATGGCGTCCCCCTTGCCTGTGTGTCCACGGACCGGGGCAGGGGGATTATCGACGCTGCAAGGCGCCGCGCACCCGTGCCGTCGGCCATCCCCCGGGACGCTCAGCCGGGCGCGCGGTCGGAGGGATGGTTGATGCCGTCGCTGGTCGGCACCTCGCCCAGGTCGAAAGGATTGATGCCCTCCAGGCAGGCGACGTTGAGCCCGTACTCGTTGGGGTCCGAGCGCCGCTGGTGGTGGGTGTGGATGCCGCATATGCCGCAGAACCAGTGGCGCGCGGTCATGGTGTTGAACTGGTACAGGCGCAGGTGCTCCCGGCCGGCGGCCACGCGCAGGCGGTGCAGCGGCACGGTGGCCACGATCGTGCCCTTGCGCCGGCACAGCGAGCAGTCGCAGCGGCGCGGGTCGACCACGCCGTCCGGCAGTTCCACCTCCAGCCGCACCGCGCCGCAGTGGCAGCTGGCGCGGTGCACCGGCTGGATCGGCACGCCTCCGATGACCTTGTACATGGCAACTCCCGCCGGGCAGGTTGCCGCCACCTTAGCGCCGCGGCAGTGGCAGGCCGCGGGATTCCTTCACGGTGCGCAGCACGAAGCTGGAGTTCACGTCGGCCACCCCGGTGTTGTTGAGCAGGCGGTCGAGCAGGAAGCGCGAGAAGTGCTCCAGGTCCTCGACGTAGACGTGCAGCAGGTAGTCCATGTCGCCGGTCAGGGCATGGCAGGCCACCACCTCCTCCCAGTCCTGCACATGGGCGACGAAGCGGTCGATGCCGGGCGTGCCGTGCTTCTCCAGCTGCACCCGGACGAAGGCCTGCAGGCCCAGGCCCAGCGCGCGCGGGTCCAGGCGCGCGCCGTAGCCGGTGACCACCCCGGAGGCCTCCAGCCGCTGGATCCGGCGCAGGCAGGCCGAGGGGCTGAGGTTCACCCGCGCCGCCAGTTCGGCATTGGCGGCGCGGCCTTCCTGTTGCAGCAGGGCCAGCAGGCGCAGGTCGGTGCGGTCGAGTTCGACGGTGGCGGCCATTCGTTGCATTGCACCACGGTTATGACGCAACAACATTGCGCCAGGCGCCGGGATATCCGCAACTTTGCAACCCGGTTGCGCGGGATCGGTCCTAGGCTGGGGGACGCCCCGCCAGTTCCGGAGACCCCGCCATGGCCACGCCCCGCCGCGTCGAATCCGAACGCCTGCAGACCGACAAGGGCTATGTCCCGGTCTACACCACCGCCATCGTCGAGCAGCCCTGGGACGACTACAGCGCCGACGACCACGCCACCTGGGGCACGCTCTACGAGCGCCAGCGCAGGCTGCTGGTCGGCCGCGCCTGCGACGAGTTCCTGCGGGCCCAGGACGCGATGGGCATGGACGCGCGCGCGATCCCGCGCTTCGCCCAGCTCAACGAGGTGCTGGGCGCGACCACCGGCTGGACCCTGGTGGGCGTCGAGGGCCTGCTGCCGGAGCTGGATTTCTTCGAGCACCTGGCCAACCGCCGCTTCCCGGTCACCTGGTGGATCCGGCGCCCGGAGCAGATCGACTACATCGCCGAACCGGACCTGTTCCACGACCTGTTCGGCCACGTCCCGCTGCTGATGGACCCGGTGTTCGCCGACTACATGCAGGCATACGGCCGCGGCGGGGTGAAGGCGCACGGCATCGGCCCGGAGGCGCTGCAGAACCTGACCCGGCTGTACTGGTACACGGTGGAGTTCGGCCTGGTGCGCCAGGCCGGCGGGCTGCGCATCTACGGCGCCGGCATCGTGTCCTCGGCGGGCGAGTCGCAGTATTCGCTGGAGTCGGACGCGCCCAACCGGATCGGCTTCGACCTGGAGCGGATCATGCGCACCCGCTACCGGATCGACACCTACCAGAAGACGTATTTCGTGATCGACAGCTTCCAGCAGCTGATGGACGCCACCGCGCCGGACTTCACCCCGGTCTACGCGCGCCTGGCCGGGCTGCCGGCGCTGCCGGCCGGCGCGGTGCGCGACGGCGACCGCGTCCTGCACCGCGGCAGCGGCGAGGGCTGGGCCGAGGACGGCGACGTCTGAACCGGCGCGGGCGCTAGCGCGCGCCGGCGCGCAGGGCACGCGCGCCGCGCGGCAGGGCGCCCTCGCGCTGCACCCGGACCGAAGCCGCGGGCGCGCGCAGCAGCTGCTGGGCCAGTTCGCGCGCGGCCACCCGCAGTTCCGGCACGGCGATGATTTCCCACAGCTGCCCGCGCAGCAGCGGGCCGATGCAGTACAGCCCGCGCACCGGCGCGCCGTGGCGGTCCAGCGCCTCGAAGCGCTCGTTGGCGCGCAGGCCCAGGCCGAACGGATCGGGGCTGACCAGCCCGGCGTCGCGCAGCTGCCCGACCAGCGGGTGGCTGGTGCGCTCGATGTCGGTGTCCAGCCCGGTGGCGCGCACCAGCACGTCGTACTGCTCGGCCAGCGCGTGCGCCTGGCCGCGCTCGCGCAGCACCACCTCCACCGCTTCCTCGCCGCGGCGCGCGCGCAGCAGGCGCGCGGCACGCACCACCAGGCGGCCCTCGCCGCGCAGCTGTTCCAGCTCCTCGTGCACGCTGGGCGGCAGGCGGTGGCGCACCACCTCCCAGTACGGGCGCAGGTGGCGCAGGAAGCGGCCGCGCTGCACGTCCGCCAGCCCGCGCCAGTAGCCCTGCAGGAACGGGCGCAGCGCATCGACCAGGCTGCGCCAGTCCGGCACGATCGGCGCCAGGCTGCGCAGGGCGCGCAGCAGCTGGCGCACGTCGCCGCTGTTGAGCGCGTGCAGCACGGTCGGCGGCAGCGCGATCGGGGGGCTGGGTTCGGCCAGGTGCGGGCGCGGCAGCAGGCCGCGGCGCGAGATCGCGGTGATCGGGCCCTGGTGGCCGCAGCGCAGCAGGGTGACCACGGTGTCGGCCATGGTCAGGCCGGTGCCGATCACCAGCACCCGGGCCTGCGCCGGTACCCGCGCCAGCGCGTCCTCGCCGCGCAGGTTCTTCTGCCACGGCCAGGCGATGTAGGCCGGGTCCACCAGCAGCCGCGGGCCGACGCCCTGCAGCCGCTGCGGCGGCAGCGCGCCGACCGCCAGCACCACCCGGTCGGTGAGGAAATCGGCGCCGTCGGCCAGCAGCACCCGGAACGCGTCGCCCTCGCGCTCCACCGCCACCGCCTCCTGCTGCACCTGGCTGAAGCCGGCCAGCGACACCTGCGCTGCCGACTGCAGCCGCGAGTACAGGTACTCGCCGTACACCAGCCGCGGCAGGAAGCTGTCCTCCGCGCGCCGGGTGAGGTTGAGCCAGCGCGCGAACTCGGCCGGCTGGTCGGCGGTGGCGCCCATCTCGCGGGCGCGCACGTTGAGCAGGTGCTCGGGGCGGGCCTCGCCGTAGGCCACGCCGCGGCCGAAGCCGTCGGCATTGCCGACCAGGCACAGGTCCACGCCAGTGGGGGCGATGCGGGCCAGTTCGGTCGCCAGGACGCTGCCGGCGAAACCGGCGCCGATGATGGTGATGCGCATGGCGCTGCCTCCGTGGATCGTTCGCCTTCGATTGGAACGGCGCGCCGCTCCCGGGGGGTAAAGATGCGGTTATCCCGGGGCTGCCGGCTCGCTACGGTTCGGCAGAAGCACATTGCGCATTGCCATGAGCGGCGCCCGTAGCGGACACCTAACGGGGCCATGCCTAGACTTGCGCCACCCGCTTCTGCACGCCATTGGCCCCCGATGAAGACCGCGACCCTGCTCCTGGCCGGCGCCACCGGCGCGCTCACTCCCGTTGCCGCCACCGCCGCCCCGGAACCGGAGGGCGTGCCGGCCGACCTGCCTGGCGTGCTCGTCACCGCGCGGCTGGATTCGGTGCCCGCGTTCGAGCTGCCGGCCTCGCTGGACGTGGTCGACCTGCAGGCCGGTTCGGCGCGGCCGCGCAGCGATGTCTCCGAGGTGCTGTCCGGCATTCCCGGCCTGCTGGCGCGCGACCGCGGCAACCGCGCCCAGGACACCCAGCTGTCGATCCGCGGCTTTGGCGCGCGCTCCACCTTCGGCGTGCGCGGCGTGCGCCTGTACGCCGACGGCATCCCCGCGACCATGCCCGACGGCCAGGGCCAGGTCTCGCACTTCGCCCTGGCCGCCGGCGACCGCATCGAGGTCATGCGCGGCCCGTTCTCGGCGCTGTACGGCAATTCCTCCGGCGGCGTGGTCCAGCTGTGGAGCGCCGATGGCACGCCCGAACCCAGCCTGGACCTGCGCGCCACCGCCGGCCGCTACGGCCACCTGGCCGGCAGCGCGCGCCTGCGCGGCACCGCCGGCGGCACCGGCTACAACGTCTCCGCCGCGGTCCTCGACAGCGACGGCTACCGTGACCACGGCCAGGCCAGGCGCAGCTCGCTCAACGCGCGCCTGCACCGCGACCTGGAAAGTGGCGGCCGGATCGAGCTGGTCGGCAACCACTTCCACGCCCCCGACGCGCAGGACCCGCTGGGCCTGACCCGTGCGCAGATGCAGGCCGACCCGCGCCAGGCGACCGCGGTCGCGCACGACTACGACACCCGCAAGTCGGTGCGCCAGGACCAGCTGGGCCTGCACTGGCGGCAGCCGCTGGGCGGCGGCTGGAACCTGCGCGCCAGCAGCTGGGCCGGGCAGCGCGACGTGGTGCAGTACCTGGCGGTGCCGCCGGCGGCGCAGGCCAATCCGCTGCACTCCGGCGGGGTGATCGACCTGGATGGCGCCTACGGCGGGGCCGACGCGCGCGTGGCCTGGCGGGACGCGGGAGGCCGTTTCGAACTCACCGCCGGCGCCAGCTTCGAGCGCCAGCGCCAGGACCGCCACGGCTACGAGAACTTCCTGCCCGGCGACGGCGGCCCGCGCCTGGGCGTGCGCGGCGCCCTGCGCCGCGACGAGGTCAATACCGTGCGCAGCTTCGACCAGTACCTGCAGGCCTGGTGGAAGCTGGCCCCGCGCTGGGCGCTGCAGGCCGGGGCCCGCCACAGCCAGGGGCGGTTCGAGGCCAACGACCGCTACGTCACCGCCGGCAATCCGGACGACAGCGGTTCGGTGCGCTACTCCGCCTTCACCCCGGTGGCGGGCCTGGTGTTCAGCGCCAGCGACGATCTGCGCCTGTACCTGTCGGCCGGGCGCGGTTTCGAGACCCCGACCTTCAACGAGCTCTCCTACCGCGCCGATGGCGGCGCCGGCCTGGCCTTCGACCTGCGCCCGGCGCGCAGCGACAACCTCGAGCTGGGGCTGAAGTGGCGCCGCGATGCCGGCACCGCGGTCGAGGCGGCGCTGTTCCGGGTCGATACCGAGGACGAGCTGGCGGTGGCCAGCAACAGCGGCGGGCGCTCCAGCTTCCGCAACGTGGGCGGGGCGCGGCGCGAAGGCGCCGAGCTGTCGGCGCACCTGCCGCTGACGGCGGCGTGGTCGCTGCAGGTCGCCGCGACCTGGCTGGATGCGCGCTTCAGCGACGGCTTCGGCCAGGTGGCCGCGGGCGCCGCGATCCCCGGCGTGGCCCGGCGCCAGGGCTGGGCGCGGCTGCAGTGGCGTGGCCAGGCCTGGGAGGCGGCACTGGAAGGCCTGGCCCTGGATGCGGTGCCGGTCAACGACGCCGGCAGCGAGTCGGCCGCCGGCCACGGCCTGCTGCACCTGGAGGCCGCGCGCAGCTGGGACGCCGGCGGCAGCCGCCTGCGCGCGTTCGCGCGGGTGGACAACGTGCTGGACCGGCAATACGCCGGGTCGGTGATCGTGAACGAATCCAACGGCCGCTACTACGAGCCCGGTCCCGGCCGCGCCCTGCTGCTGGGCATGGAACTGCGCCGCTGAGCGCGGCGACGGTCTCGGCGGAAACGGTCGAGCCGCCGCCGGGGCCCTGTTACGATTGGGCGGTTTTTGCGGCGCCGCGCCACGGCGGCGCCCGTTCCCGTCCCATCCCACCGCACAGAGCCAAGCCGTGTCCTTCTTCTCGAACGTCGAACTGGTCCCCGGCGACCCGATCCTGGGCCTGACCGAGGCGTACAACGCCGATACCCGTGCCACCAAGGTCAACCTGGGCGTCGGCATCTACTACGACGAACAGGGACGGATCCCGCTGCTCAAAGCGGTGCAGCAGGTGGAGCAGTCGCTGGCCGCGGCGGCGCGCCCGCGCGGCTACCTGCCGATCGACGGCCTGCCGGCCTACACCCAGGCCACCCGCGAGCTGCTGTTCGGCAAGGATTCGCCGCTGCTGGCCGCCGGCCGCGTCGCCACCACCCAGACCGTGGGCGGTTCCGGCGCGCTGCGCGTGGGCGCCGAGCTGCTGCGCAAGGTGCTGCCGCACGCCACCCTGGCGCTGAGCAACCCGAGCTGGGAGAACCACCGCGCGGTGTTCAGCGCCGCCGGCTTCGAGGTCAGGGACTACACCTACTTCGACGCCGCCACCCATGGCGTGGACTTCGCCGGCATGCTGGCCGACCTGCAGCAGCTGCAGCCGGGCACCACCGTGCTGCTGCACGCCTGCTGCCACAACCCCACCGGCGCCGACCTGACCGTCGAGCAGTGGAAGCAGGTGGCGCAGGTGCTCAAGGAGCGCCAGCTGTTCCCGTTCGTGGACATGGCCTACCAGGGCTTCGACAAGGGCATCGCCGAGGACGCGGCCGCGATCGGCATCCTGGTGGACGCCGGCATCGACAGCTTCATCGTCGCCAGCTCCTATTCCAAGTCGTTCTCGCTGTACGGCGAGCGCGTGGGCGCGCTGAGCGTGGTCGCCGCCACCGCCGAACAGGCCAGGGCGGTGCAGTCGCAGATCAAGCGCATCATCCGCACCATCTACTCCAGCCCATCGGCGCACGGCGCCTCGCTGGTGGCCGGCGTGCTCACCAGCCCCGAGCTGCGGGCGCTGTGGGAGGAGGAGTTGGCGCAGATGCGCGAGCGCATCCACGCCCTGCGCGCAGGCCTGGTGGCCAAGCTCGCCGAGCTGGGCCGGCCGGAGTTCGGCTTCATCTCGCAGCAGGCCGGCATGTTCTCCTACTCGGGCCTGAGCCGCGAGCAGGTGGACCGCCTGCGCGACGAGTACGGCATCTACGCCGTGGGCACCGGCCGCATCTGCGTGGCCGCGCTCAACCAGGGCAACCTGGAGTACGTGGCGCGCGCGGTGGCCGCGGTCAGCGGCTGATCCCGCCGCCACGCCGATGCACGAAGGCCCCGCGATGCGGGGCCTTCTGCGTCGCGGGCCCGCGCGGGGAAAGCGCCTACTCGGGCAGCTTGGCCGGCACGAACGGCGATACCGGGTCGCTGGCCGGGAAGGTCTCCTCCAGCGCCTCGTCCTGGTTGCGGTCCTCGTGCCGCTTGCGCTTCTGCTCCTCGGCGGGCGTGGGGGGCTGCCGCTCCTTGCCGGGCGGCGGCGGGTCCTTGCGGTCTCGGTTGGACATGCTCTGCCTCGTGGTCTGTCCGGCGGGAACGCCCATGCTTGCGCCAGGCCGCTAAAGAACGCGTGAGGGGCCGCGTCCGCGCGCCTGTGCGCGTCGCTCACGGCCGCGCCACGGCGCCCGTGCTAACCCTCCAGTCCCCGTCGCCCGAGGCTCCGCCATGGCCCGCCCGATCTGGACCGGCACCCTTTCCTTCGGCCTGCTCAACGTCCCGGTCTCGCTGATGTCCGGCGAGCGCCGCACCGACCTGCACTTCCGCATGCTCGACTCGCGCGACCACAAGCCGGTGCGCTACGAGCGGGTCAACGCCGACACCGGCGAGGAAGTGCCGTGGAAGGAGGTGGTCAAGGCCTTCGAGTACGACAAGGGCAGCTACGTCGTGCTGGAGGAATCGGACATCAAGGCCGCCGCGCCGGAGAGCCACGAGACGGTGGAGGTGGAGACCTTCATCGACGCGACCGAGATCGACCCGCGCTACTACGAGAAGCCGTACATCCTGGTCCCGGGCAAGAAAGCCGAGAAGGGCTACGTGCTACTGCGCGAGACCCTGCGCAACAGCGGCCGCGCCGGCATCGCGCGGGTGGTGATCCGCACCCGCGAATACCTGGCCGCGGTGCTGCCGCAGGGCGATGCGCTGATCCTGATGCTGCTGCGCTATCCGCAGGAACTGGTGGATCCGGCCGAGCACAAGCTACCGGAGGGTTCGGCCTCCGACTACCGGATCAGCGCCAGGGAACTGCAGATGGCCGAGCAGCTGATCGACTCGATGAGCGGCAAGTGGACCCCGGACGACTACCGCGACGAGTTCCGCGAGCGGCTGCAGGCCATCATCCGCAAGCGGATCAGGAGCGCCGGCGGCACCACCCAGGTGGACGACGAGCCGGACGCGCCGGAGGAGACCACCACCAACGTGGTCGACTTCATGTCCCTGCTGGAGCAGAGCCTCAAGGCCAAGAAGCGCACGCCGGCGAAGAAGGCTTCGCCGGCCAAGAAGGCCCCGGCGAAGAAGGCCGCGCGCAAGTCCACCGCCAAGAAGGCCACGAAGAAGGCCCCGGCGCGGCGCAAGGCCGGCTGAGCCGCCCACCTGCCGGAAGTCACTTCCTGCGCCGGGACCATTGCCTCGGCGCCGGGCAGGACCGAGCATGCGCCCATGCGCCGCATGCTCGAACCCCTGCTGTGCCCGCTGCCGTTGGCCGGGTTGCTGACCATCCTCACCGTGGGCTACGCGCTGCGCTTCGCCACGCCGGAGCAACAGCCGCTGGCGCTGGCGCTGCTGGGCGCGTTCCTGCTGCTGTTCCTCGCCCTGCAGCTGCTGCCCGAGCACTGGCGCCGCAGCCGCGACCTGGTGCTGGTGGCGATGGCGCCGGTGATCCTGGCGCTGGGCGGGCTCAGCTACCGGGTCAATGCCTCGCAGGTACTGCTGGTGATCTGGGTGGCGTGCATGTTTTTGGCCTGGCCGGCTCGCACCTGCCTGGCCGCGGCGGCGGTGGCCAACATCGCCTTCTGCATCGCCCTGCGCCGCGCCGGCTTCCAGGAGCCGGAGCCGATGGTCCTGATCAACATGGGGTTCCAGGCCCTGGCCGCGATCTGCGTGCACTACGCCACCTCGGCCGAGCGCTCGCGCGACGCCCTGGCCCGGGTCAATGCCGACCTGCTGGCCACCCGCGCCCTGCTGGCAGACAGCGCGCGCGACGCCGAGCGCCTGCGCATGGCCCGCGAGCTGCACGACGTGGCCGGCCACAAGCTGACCGCGATGCGCCTCAACCTGCGCTCGCTGCTGGCCGATCCGCAGCTGGCCGGCCGCCACGAGCTGGCGGTGGCCGAGCGGCTGTCGGGGGAGCTGATGGCCGACATCCGCCAGGTGGTGCAGTCGCTGCGCGACGACCGTGGCCTGGACCTGGCCACCGCGCTGCGCGCGCTTGCCGCGCCGTTCCCGCGCCCGCGGCTGGAGCTGGAGATCGACCCGGGCGTGCGGGTGGCCGATCCGGCCGTGGCCGAGACCCTGCTGCGCGTGGTGCAGGAGACGCTGACCAATGCCGCCCGCCATTCCGGCGCCGGCACAGTGCGGGTCCGGCTGCAGCGCGAGGACGGCGGGCTGGCCATCGACATCCACGACGACGGCCAGTGCCGCGGCCCGGTGCGCGAGGGCAACGGCCTGTCCGGCATGCGCGAACGCCTGGCCGCGCTGGGCGGGCGGCTGGACGTCGGCCTGACCCCGGGCGGCAGCCTGCGCCTGCAGGCGAGGCTGCCGGCATGAGCGGATCCGCGCTGCGCCTGGCCCTGGCCGACGACCAGGCCCTGGTCCGCGCCGGCCTGCGCGCCCTGCTGGAGCGGCTGGACCTGGTGGTGGCGCTGGAGGCCGAGGACGGCCATGCCCTGCTCGAGGCGGTGGCCGCGCAGCCGGTGGACGTGATCCTCAGCGACGTGCGCATGCCCGGCCTGGACGGCATCGCCATGGTCCACGCCCTGCGCGGGCGCGGCGACCCCACCCCGGTGCTGCTGCTGACCACCTTCGACGAGGCCGATCTGCTGCTGCACGCGCGCGAGGCCGGGGCCCAGGGTTTCCTGCTCAAGGACGCCGCGCCGGAGCAACTGCACGAGGCGATCCGGCATGTGGCCGCCGGCGGCACCCTGCTGGCGCCGGTCTCCACCGAGCCGGTGCGCGCGCGCTTCCGCTTCCGCGACGACACCCCTCCTGAGGAGGGCTTCAGCCCGCGCGAGGTGGCGATCCTGCGGCTGCTGGCCGGCGGCTATTCCAACAAGGAAATCGCGCGCAGCCTGTTCCTGGCCGAGGGCACGGTGAAGAACTACGTCTCCGCCATCCTCGACAAGCTCGGCACCCGCGACCGCACCCGCGCGGTGCTCAAGGCGATCACCCTGCGGATCATCTGATCATCCGCGGTACGCCGCGTTCAGGACGGCTCCACCCGGGTGCGCAGGAAGGCCTCGTGCTGGGCCTGTACGCGCGCTGCCATGCCGGCCGCGCGCGGCCACGCTGGAGGTAGGCGACCAGGTTGGGGAAGCCTTCGAGCAGGCCATGGGCCTCCGCGCGCGCCAGCACGGTCACCATCAGCAGGTCGCCGGCGCTGAATCCGCCGTCCAGCCAGGGTGCGTCTCCCAGGCGCCACGCGAGGTCGCCCAGCCGGCGCCGTGCCTGCGCCTCCAGCGCGGCCATGCGGTCGGCGAGCCATGGCTTGCCGCGGTCCAGGATGGAGGCCAGCGAAAGTTCGACACCGATGGCTCCACCGTGTTCAGCGCGGCGAACATCCAGCCGATCGCCCGGATGCGCGCGCCCGGGTCCTGCGGCAGCAGAACGCCATGGCGCTCGGCCAGGTGCAGGACGATGGCACCGGATTCGAACAGCGCCAGTTCGCCGTCCTCGTAGGTCGGGATCTGGCCGAATGGCTGGATCGCGCGGTGGGTCGGCGCCTTGAGCTCGGCGAAGTCCAGCAGCTGCACCCGGTACGGCTGCCCGACCTCCTCCAGCGCCCAGCGCACGCGCAGGTCGCGGGCCAGGCCCCGGCCACGGTCGGGCGAGTTCCTGAAGGCGGTGATGGTCGGCAGCATGCGCGCTCCGCTGGCGTGCGCCCCGCAGGGCCGCGACCGACAGGATCGGCCAGGGGCGATGTGCAGCGTTTGGGTTTCGGTCGCAGGCAGGCCAGGCACTCCAGGCCAGGCGCATGCGGGGAGGGCGGCCGTAGCCGGCCTCCCTCCGGCAGCACCGCGGCTCCGGCTAGCGCTTCACGTCGTAGCGGCCCTCGCCGACCAGCGCCTCGACGTCGGCCTCCGATACCAGGTTGAAGTCGCCCGGGACCGAATGCTTGAGGCAGCCGGCGGCCAGGCCGAAGCGGATCGTGCGCTCCGGTTCCCAGCCGCGTGCGAGGCCGTGCAGCACGCCGGCGGCGAAGGCGTCGCCGCCGCCGATGCGGTCCACGATCGGGCCGACCTCCTCCTGCGGTGCCAGCGCGGTGCCCGACGAGCGGCCGACCAGGACGCCGGCCAGGGCGTGATGGTCGACGTTGCGCGGGCTGCGCAGGGTGCAGGCCAGCCACTGCAGGTGCGGGAAGGCAGCGAAGGCATCGGCGGCCGCGGCTTCAACCCGCTGCAGGGGCTCGGCCTGCGCGTACTGGCCGCCGAGCACCACGCCCATGTCGCGGTGGTCGGCGAACAGCACGTCGGCCTCGGCCATCAGCCCGCGCAGGATGGCCCGGGCATCGCCCTCCCATGCCTCCCACAGCTTCGGCCGGAAGTTGCCATCGAACGACACCTTCACCCCGGCGGCGCGCGCGGCGCGGGCCGCGGCCAGGGCGGCGGCGGCGGTGTTGGCGCCCAGCGCCGGGGTGATGCCGGACAGGTGCAGCCAGTCGGCCCCGGCCAGCAACGCCGGCCAGTCGTAGGCCTCTTCCGCGGCCAGGGCGAAGGCCGAGCCGGCGCGGTCGTACAGGACCTCGGCCGGCCGGTGGATGGCGCCGGGGGCCAGGAAGTACAGGCCCATGCGCCCGGGCACGTGGCGCACGGCGGAGGTGCCGACCCCATGGCGCCGCAGCTCGCCGACGACGGCCTCGCCCAGGGCGTTGTCGGCCACGGTGCTGACCATGTCGACGCGGTGGCCGAACCGGGCCAGCGACACCCCGACGTTGGCCTCCGCGCCCCCCACCCGGACTTCCAGCTGCGGGCTCTGCAGCAGCTTCTCGCGGCCAGGCGCGCTCAGGCGCAGCAACAGTTCACCGAAACACACGACACGCGCGGACATCGCGACTCCTTGGCTCTGGCTGGGGGACCGCCCGGAGGCGGGGGGATGGATGGTGGCATGGGCGGCGGCGCAGTTGGCGCGGCCATTGGCCGGAAAATCGTGGCTATCGGTGTCATTGTAATGCTGGCGCGGGTTTCGGCGTATCCGCGGATGTGACCGCTACCAAGGTTGATCGTGCTGCGGCGCAAGATGCCCCATGCCCGGACGCGGTGTTAGCGTCCCGTTTGACCAGCGGTGTCATGCCGCTTGGCCCCTTAGTCCAACGCACAACGCATTCCGAGATAGTCAGCCCTGGGAGGGGATATGCACACTCGTAGCAACCGCCGTAAGACACCGGTTACCTTGCTGGCCGCATCCATCGGCCTCGCGCTGCATGCACCTGTGTTCGCGCAAGAGACCGGGCAGGCGGTGGAACTGGACACCATCGTGGTGACCGGCTATCGCGCCAGCCTCGAGCGCGCCATCGACATCAAGCGTGGCGAGGCCGGCGTGGTCGACGCCATCGTCGCCGAGGACGTGGGCAAGTTCCCCGACCTCAACCTGGCCGAATCGCTGCAGCGCATTCCCGGCGTGGTCATCACCCGTGACGCTGGCGAGGGCCGCAACATCTCCGTCCGCGGCCTGGGCCCGGACTTCACCCGCGTGCGCATCAACGGCATGGAGGCGCTGACCACGGTCGGCTCCACCGACCAGAACGGCGGCACCAACCGCACCCGCGGCTTCGACTTCAACGTCTTCGCCTCGGACCTGTTCTCGCAGATGATCGTGCGCAAGACCGCGCAGGCCGACGTCGAGGAGGGCTCGCTGGGCGCCACGGTCGACCTGGTCACCGCGCGTCCGTTCGACTACAGCGGCTTCACCGTCGCCGCCAGCGCGCAGGCCTCCTACAACGACATGTCCGGCGACGCCACCCCGCGCGTGGCCGGCCTGATCGCCAACACCTGGGCCGACGGCAGGTTCGGCGCCCTGCTGTCGGTGGCCCACACCAAGCGCAAGGCGCTGGAGCAGGGCACCGGCACCGGCCGCTGGGCCAACGGCACCAGCAACGGCGGCTTCAATCCGGCCTCGACCTTCACCGATGCCATGTCCGCCGACGTGTTCCACCCGCGCTTCCCGCGCTACACCTGGATGGAGCACGACCAGGACCGCACCGGCGTGACCGCCTCGCTGCAGTTCAAGCCCGGCGACAACACCCAGTTCTCGCTGGACGGCCTGTACTCGAAGATCGACGCGACCCGCCGCGAGCACTACATCGAGGCGATCTCCTTCAGCCGCTCGGCCTCGCAGGGCGGCAAGCCCGAGACCATCGTCCGCGACGGCTACATCGACCCGGCCACGGGTGCGCTGCTGTACGGCCGCTTCGACGACGTCGACGTGCGCGCCGAGCACCGCTACGACGAGTGGGATACGGTCTTCAAGCAGGTCAGCCTGTCCGGCGAGCACGAGTTCAGCGACAGCTTCAAGCTGACCGGCAAGCTCGGCACCTCCTCGTCCCGGCACGACAATCCCGTGCAGGCGACGATCATGATGGACAAGCTCAACGTCGACGGCTACAGCTACGACTACCGCGGCGACAAGTGGGCGCCGGTAATCGACTACGGCATCGACCCGACCGATCCGGAAGGCTGGACCCTGTCCACCATCCGCATGCGCGCCAACAAGGTCGAGAACGACTTCGACGTCGGCCAGCTCGACTTCAACTGGAGCATCAGCCCCGGCTTCCGCCTCAAGGGCGGCGTGCTGGCCAAGGATTACGGCTTCGAGTCGATGGAGTGGCGCCGCACCGCCACCGAGACCATCGTGCCGGCGTTCTCGGACGGCACCCGGATCGTGCCGGTGGACATGGTGCAGATGGCGCGCCTGAGCGGCATGTCCGGTTCGCCGGGCCAGTGGGTGGGGCCGGACTTCGACGCCATCGCCGACCACTTCGACATCTTCAGCGGCGACGGCACCTTCGCCCTGTCGCCGTACGCGGCCAGCAACCGCAGCGTCGAGGAGAAGGACCGCGGCGCCTACCTGATGGGCGAGTTCTCCACCGACCTGGGCAACATCCCGTTCTCGGGCAACTTCGGCGTGCGCTACGTCAAGACCAAGCAGGCCTCGACCGGCATCGCCACCATCGCCGGCACGCCCACCCCGTTGACCGTCTCGCGCGAGTACAGCGACACCCTGCCGTCGCTGAACCTGGTCGCCGAGGTCGCGCCCGACCTGCTGGTCCGCTTCGGCGCGGCCAAGGTCATGAGCCGCCCGGGACTGGGCAGCCTGACCCCGGGCGTGACCGTCAGCGTCAGCGGCGGCTCGCGCAACGTCACCGGCGGCAACCCGGGCCTCGACCCGATCCGCGCCGAGACCTACGACCTGTCGGCCGAGTGGTACTTCCAGGACAGCGCGATGCTGAGCCTGGGGCTGTTCTACAAGGACATCGAGAGCTTCGTGCAGACCACCCGCGAGGTGCGGCCGTTCTACACCAGCGGCCTGCCGGCCAGCGTCGCCGAGGGCTTCGGCGTCAGCGCGAACGACGACTTCGTGTTCTCGGTGCCGGTCAACACCCCGGGCGGCCCGCTCAAGGGCGTGGAGGCGAACTTCATCCAGCCGTTCACCTTCCTGCCGGGCAACTGGGCCAACCTGGGCGTGCAGCTGAACTACACCTTCGTCGATTCGAAGATCCAGTACCTGACCAGCTCCGGCGCCGCTTCGCTGCGCACCGACCTGACCGGCCTGTCGCGGCACTCGTGGAACGCCACCCTGTTCTACGAAGGCCAGACCTTCTCCGGCCGCGTCTCGGCGACCAACCGCGACAACTACCTGATCCAGGTCCCGGGCACCGAGCAGGGCTTCACCAGCGACGTGCATGGCCAGAACGGCATCACCTACGTCGACGCCTCGCTGCGCTACAAGGTCAGCGAGCAGATCGAGCTGAGCCTGGAAGGCATCAACCTCACCAACGAGCCGTCGCTGCAGTCCTGGGTCGGCGCCGCCTCGCAGCTGCCGCTGGATTACAGCCTGACCGGACGCCAGTACCTGATGGGCATCCGCTACAAGTTCTGAGCATCCACGCCTGGACCCTGGAACCGGGGCGGCCCTGCCGCCCCGGTTTTCTTTTGCGTGCGGCCGACGCTTCCGCGGCACGCCTCCGCCGGTGCGCTCGACGGCGTCCACGGGAGACCCAGGCACCGCGTGCATCCAGGCCCCGCCTGCCTGCATGCGCTGTTGCGGCGCACGATGCGGGGCCGTGCAGGGGCTGCTACCTTCGGTTTGACTATCGGTGTCATCCGCATCGCCATGCGGTTCCCGACGACGGCGCCGACGGTTCCAAGCCACCACTGCATATGTCCTGGGAGGGACCCATGTCGCCGTACGTCCGTTTCGGAAAGACACCGGTTACCATGCTTGCCGCGGCCATCGGCCTTGCCCTGTCCGCGCCGCTCGCCGCACAGCAGGCTTCGCCCGATCCGACCGAGCTCGACGCGGTCACCGTCACCGGCTATCGCCAGAGCCTGCAGAAGTCGCTGGACGAGAAGCGCTACTCGACCGAGCAGGTCGACGCGATCTACGCCGAGGACATCGGCAAGTTCCCCGACCAGAACCTGGCCGAATCGATGCAGCGCATCGCCGGCGTGTCGATCGACCGCGAAGGCGGCGAGGGCCAGCGCATCTCCATCCGCGGCCTGGGTTCGGACTTCACCCGGGTCCGCCTCAACGGCCTGGAGGCGCTGGCCACCGCCGGCACCGGCACCGGCGGCGTGAACCGCAGCCGCGGCTTCGACTTCAACACCTTCGCCTCCGAGCTCTTCAGCCAGGTCAAGGTCAACAAGACCCAGTCGGCGCAGATGGACGAGGGTTCGCTGGGCTCGACCGTGGACCTGCGCGGTTCGCGCCCGTTCGACTTCGACGGCTTCCGCGCCTCGGCCAGCGCCCAGGCCGGTTACGGCGAGCTGGCGCGCGAGGTCGACCCGCGCGTCTCCGGCCTGGTGTCCAACACCTGGAACGACGGCCGCTTCGGCGCCCTGCTGTCGGCCTCCTACAGCCGCCGCAACGTGTACGAGGAAGGCTACAACCCGGTGCGCTGGGAACACGGCAACCACCGCAACTCCAACCAGTCCAACGCCAACAACAACGGTACCTACGGCTTCTGCTCGCCGGTCGGCTACGACCCGCAGACCCCGCGCAACCCGCTGCCCAACGAGACCCCGGCCGGCACCGGCTCGCAGGCCAACCAGGACCGCAACAACGGCTGGGGCAGCTACGGCATCGACGCGGAGAACTGCGGCACCGGGCTGCCGCGCCCGGCGGCCACCCCGGAGAACATCGCCGCCTACGAGACCGCGACCAACGCCTGGATCCCGCGTTACCCGCGCTATATCCGCACCGCCAGCGAGATCGAGCGGCTGGGCCTGACCGGCGCCCTGCAGTGGCGCGCCAGCGACGACACCATCGTCAGCTTCGACGCCATGTACTCGGAACTGTCCAAGGACCAGCGCGAGGACTCGCTCGGCGCCAACCTGCACCGCGCCGCCAACCTCGGCGGCAAGACCCAGATCGTGGTGCGCGAGGCCGAGGTCGACGACCGCAACCGCCTGACCTATGGCGTGTTCGACAACGTCGACTTCCGCACCGAGGCCACCAGCATCGAGGAGACGACCAGGTTCCAGCAGTACAGCCTGTCGCTGGAGCACCACTTCAACGATGCGGTGCGGCTGGACGCGCAGCTGGGCCACTCCAGCTCCGACTACGAGCGTCCGGTGTTCTCGCTGGTCAGCTTCGACAATTCCAACCTCGACGGCTTCGTCCTGGACCTGCGCGGCAACCCGGACATGCCGCGCATGGGCTTCCCGTTCGCGCTCAACGATCCGGCGGCCTGGTCCTGGCGCGGCTACGGTGTGGTACCGGTCAACAGCAACGGGACCGCGCGCGGGGCCAACATCAGCGAGGTCCGCCTCAACCCGCAGTCAGTCGAGAACACGTTCGATACCGCCAAGGTCGACCTGCAGTTCATCCTCAACCCGACGTTCTCCCTGCGCGCCGGCCTGGCGTACAAGGACTACGACATGCGCTCGGAGGAATACCGGCACATCAGCTACGGCCGCCTGGCCCAGGCCCTGCCGGACGGGGTGGGCGTCGGCGACCTCAGCACCACCCTGGACGGCTTCGGCCGCAACCTGTCCGGCGCGCCTTCGAGCTGGCTGACGCCGGACTTCGGCAAGGTCGCCGAGCTGCTGGACATCTACTGCAACTGCGACAACGGCCTGCAGGGCGGCGATTACCGCCTGGCGGGGGTCGGCCACTTCGGCTCCTCGAACAACAACTTCGAGGTCAACGAGCGCAGCATGGCCGGCTACCTGCAGCTGGATTTCAATACCGACCTGCTGGACCGCCCGCTGCGCGGCAACATCGGCGCGCGCCTGGTGGAAACGAAGATCACCGCCTCCGGCTGGGCGCCGTGCGCGGCTTCGGACCCGGCGCTCAACGCGTCCAACTGCGAGGCCTTCTTCGGCGTGGCCAACGCCACCTCGGCGCCGGGCGAGCGCTACCTGGTGCGCAGCGTCGTGAACCACAGCTACCAGGACGTGCTGCCCTCGCTGAACGTCGCCTGGGACCTCACCGACGAGCTGGTCCTGCGCTTCGGCGCGGCCAAGACCATGGCCCGCCCGACGCTGACCTACCTGTCGCCCAGCGTCAGCGGCGGCCCGACCCAGTACTTCGATGACGGCCGGGTGTTCTCGATCAACCTCGGCAACCCGAAGCTGGACCCGTACCGCTCCACCAACTACGACCTCGGCCTGGAGTGGTACTTCGCCGAGGGCGCGCTGCTGTCCGGCGCGCTGTTCTACAAGGACATCGACAGCTACATCCAGCGCACCCGCCTGATCTCCACCTGGGGCGGCACGGGCTACTCGCTGGACCTGCTGCCGGCCGGTTTCGGCCCGGACACGCTGTTCAACGTGCAGAGCTACTACAACACCCCGGGCGGGCCGCTGAAGGGCTACGAGCTGACCTACCAGCAGCCCTTCACCTTCCTGCCCGGCATCTGGAGCAAGTTCGGCGTGCAGCTGAACTACACCCACGTGGAGTCCAGCATCAAGTACTGGTTCAGCACCTCGTCCAACGGCAACGCCACCGTGGTCACCACGGTCACCGAGAACGACCTGCTCAACCTGTCGCCGAATTCGTACAACGCCACCCTGTACTACGACGACGGCCGCTTCAGCGCGCGCGTTTCAACCAGCTACCGCGACGGCTACATCAGCGAGATCCTCAGCCGCGAGAACGTGTGGGACCTGGACGGCAACCAGCTGGCCACCGCCGACGTCACCGGCAAGCACTCGGTGGAGAACGTGGACTTCAACATGTCCTACCGCATCAACCCGCGCCTGACCGCGACCTTCGAGGCGATCAACCTGCTCGATACCCCCGACAGCCGCTACGTCGACTCCTCGCTCGAGCTGCCGGACCGCTACACCGTCAACGGCCGCCAGTACTACGTCGGCCTGCGCTACAGGTTTTGAGCCGTGCCACTCCGGTCGCCCTGCCCCTCCCGACTGAACGCGTGCGACCGGAACTTCCGGCCGCGCCCGGCCGCCATGGTTCCGCATGGCGACCGGGCGCCGGCCGGCTTTCGGCGACGGATGGCCCGCTGCCTGCGCGTGGCGGCGCTCGCCCTGGGGCTGGCGACCGCGCTGCCGGCCGGAGCGGCCACGGCCACCGTGCGCAGCGATCCGGTCGCGGAGAACATGCTGCGGCTGCAGACCGCCTCCGGAGGCTGGTCCAAGCATTACCGCGGGCGCGCGGTCGACTACCGCCAGCCGCTCGACGAAGCGGCGCTGCGCCAGCTGCGCGATCCGGCGCGGGTGGACGACGCCACCATCGACAACAACGCCACCACCAGCGAGATCGCCTACCTGGCCCGGGCGTACCGCGACACCGGCAACCCGGCCTACCTGGAGGCGGCGCGGCGCGGCGTCGATTACCTGCTCGCCGCGCAGTACCCGGGTGGCGGCTGGCCGCAGTTCCATCCGGACCACAGCGGCTACCGCAGCCAGGTCACGCTCAACGACGACGCCATGGTGCACGTGGTCGGCCTGCTGCAGGACGTGGCCGAAGGCCGCGATGGGCTTGATGCGCTGGGCCCGGACCATGCCCGCCGCGCGGCGCAGGCCGCCACCCGCGGCCTGGACTGCCTGTTGCGGCTGCAGGTCGTGCTGGATGGCCGCCCGACGATATGGGCCGCGCAGTACGACCGCGACACCCTGCAGCCGGCGCGTGCGCGCAGCTACGAGCTGCCGTCGCTGGCCTCGGCCGAGTCGGTCGGCGTGCTGCGCCTGCTGATGCGCCAGCCACGGCCGGATGCGCGCATCGTCGCCGCGGTCGAGGCCGGCGCGGCCTGGCTGCAGGCGCACCGCATCGACGGCCTGGCGCTGGAGCGCTTCGACGGTCCGGACGGACGCGACGCGCGCCTGGTGCCACGGCCGGGGGCCGGCCTGTGGGCGCGGTTCTACGACCTGCAGCGGCAGCAGCCGCTGGTGGTGGAACGCGACGGCAGCATCGTGCCGTTCGAGCAGCTGTCCCGTGAACGCCGCGCCGGTTATGCCTGGTATGGCACATGGCCGCAGCGCCTGCTGGAATCCGAGCTGCCGCAGTGGCGTCGTCGCCACGGGCTGCCCGCGCCCGGCCGTTGACCCGTGCGGCCTCCGGGCCCGGCAACGGGGATACTTCGATCCATCGTGGAAACGCACAACGCATGAACAAACCCAGCCGTCCGCTCCTGCTCGCCACCGCCGTCGCCCTGGCCCTCGCCCTGCCGCCGGCCCTCGCCCATGCACAGGAAGCACGACTGCTGTTCCGGGTATCGGCCGACGCCGGCTTCGTCGCCGACCACGCCGTCGGCGATCCGGTGCCCAACTTCCAGGACAAGGTGAAGATCGTGCCCACGGGGGTGCAGGGCGGGGCGATCGAATGGGCCGACGACGGGGTGCTGGCCTGGAACGCGCCGGGCAACATCCAGGCGCAGCGCGGCACGCTGGCGTTCTTCTGGCGCCCGCGCTACGCGGTGGGCGAGGCGCCGTTCGTGATCTTCCGCGTCGGCTACGGTGACCACAGCAGCTGGGACATGGCCTGGCTGCGGATCGACTGGAACGGCCACGGCTTCGACGCCTTCGTCACCGATGCCAACCTGGCGCGCACCCGGGTCTCGTTCCGCATGGAGCGCACGCCCGGCCCGCAGGACTGGGTCCACCTGGCCTTCGCCTGGGACGAGACCGCCGGCGTGCGCCTGTACGTGGACGGCCGGGAGGCCGCACGGGTGGAGGCCGGGCCGGTGCCCTTCGACTACGACGCGGCGCTGGACCAGTTGGGCCTGGCCGGGCGGGTGATGGCGCCGTACCAGGTGCAGAGCCGCTACAACTTCCTGCGCGGCAGCGACTTCGACGAGATCCGCGTGTACGACCGCATGCTGCGCCCGGCCGCGGTGGCGGCGCTGGCGCGCGGCCAGGAACCGCCGCGCGACGGCGGCGAGGACCTGCCGGCGGCGCGCCGCCGCGCCGCCTGGCTGCACCGCCACGGCTGGGACCACGCCGCCCCGCCGGCGCTGGAGGCGCCGGTGACCACCATCCGCAAGCTCGAGTTCGCCGACGTGCGCGACAAGAAGCAGTGGATGTGGAAGGGCACCGACGGCATCCCCGAGACCACCTGGCCGGGCGTGTACAACCGCTCGCGCCTGCCGGGGCGCAACGACTACTTCCAGCTGCCGGACTGGAACACCTATGCCGAGGGCGGCTGGAACCTGGACCTGGCCCTGCCCGACGAGCCCTGGAACCGCGTCGAGATCCGCGGCGCCGCCTGGGGCCAGGCCAGCGCCGGCCCCTCGGCCGGGGCGCTGGAGCCGCTGTTCACCCGGCCGCAGGGCGTGGTGCGCAGCGTGCACACCTTCGGCGAGCGCCACGGCGGCCACCTGCGCTTCTCCAACGCCGAGCAGGAGACGCCGATCCAGGAGATCTGGGCCTACCACGTCAGCGACGCGCCCGAGCCGGAGGGCACGGTCAAGCAGCGCTACCTGGTGGACAGCCGGGTGCTGCCGGACTACGGCAACGTGCAGGGGCTGCTGGACCACATCCGCGGCCGCTACCCGGAAGGCGAGCGCAGCACGGTGATGGCCCTGCCGCGCGGCGCCGGGTCGCGCCAGCGCGACCCGGCCAGCCTGCCGGCCGATCCGGACCCCATCGTGCACATCCTAGTCCCGTCCGGCGTGGGCGACGCGCCGCCGGCGCAGCCGCTGATCCGCAGCTGGGCCTACAGCTGGGAGAACATGCACGACGGCCTGGACGGCATCGCCCTGGACATCCCCGCGCTGGACCTGCCGGCCACCCACGACGGGCTGATCCCGCTCAACATCCGGGTCAAGGACCCGATCTGGCCGGCGCGCGACATGATCGACGTGTCGGTCTCGGTGCGGCCCGGACAGGCGCGCACCCTGTGGCTGGACTTGCGCGACCGCATCCTCACCCCCGACAGCCTGTGGATCAGCGTGGCCGCGGCGGCGCCGGGCTTTTCCGCCGCCGCGCTGGACGGGACCGAGATCCGGCTGGTGTTCAAGGACCGCGCCGAGGCACTGCGCGAGCACGTGGCCGACCGCTTCAACCAGGTGCGCGACAACTGGGGCTTCCTGGTCGAGGAGCACACCACCTCCAAGCGCCAACGCCTGTACGCGCGCGTCTACGCCGACATCAGCGACCTGCTGCGGGTGGACCCGGACCACGCGCTGGGGCGGCTGTACTGGAACTACATCAGTTACAACAGCCAGGGCCGGCCGCCGTTCGAGCAGCCGCAGCCGCCCAAGGGCGCGCCGCTGTGGGCCTTCCGCCAGGTCGAGGACCTGAAGTACGTGCGCCGCTTCGTCGAGTGGTGGATCGACCCCCGCCAGGTCGAATACGGCGACTTCGGCGGCGGCATCTCCGACGATTCGGACCTGGTGCAGCAATGGCCCGGCCTGGCGCTGATGGGCGTGCTGCCCGACAAGATCAACGCTTCCCTGACCGCGCTGGCCGAGGCTGCCTACCGCAACGGCATGTTCACCGATGGCCTGAGCACCATCGAGACCGACGAGCTGCACGCCTACGAGGAGGGCATCAACATCAACAGCGCCATGCTCTACCTCAACTGGGGCGATCCATTGACCCTCGAGCGGCTGATGGAGACCGTGCGCGCCTTCGACCAGCGCATCGTGCTGCCCAACCCACAGGGCCACCTGTTGTTCTCCAGCAACTGGTTCGGCGGGCGCAAGGTTTACCGCGAGCCGAACTGGCAGTGGCAGAAACCGTACTCGTTCCCTGCCCTGCACCCGGCCTTCCTGCTCGGCGACTGGAACGCCGACCCCACCGGCCGCAAGCTGGTGGTGGGCCTGGCCGACGGCTACCTGGCCCATGCCTACACCGCCGAGGACGGGCAATGGGCGCTGCCCAACGAGATCCACTGGGCCACCGGCCAGACCCGCGGCGGCGAACTGGTCAAGGGTTCCGGCGGCGGCGACACCATGCATCTGTTCTGGGCCGCCTGGCGCTGGACCGGCGATGCGCGCTACCTTCGCGCGCTGGACTACCGCGCCATGCGCAGCGGTCCGGCCAGCCTGGGCAACCTGGGCGAGAACTTCATCGGCGTGCTCGGCCGCCAGGACGACTGGGGCAAGTCCCTGGTCCAGGCCGCGGACAAGGGTGCCACCGGCTTCCCCAGCCTGGTGGCCTGGCAACTCACAGGCGACAAGTCCTACCTGGAGGCGCTGCACGCCGAGGGCATCCGCGCCAAGGCCCAGCGCGAGTACATGAACACCGAGGGCCACTGGTGGTCGGACCGGGTGGAAGCGCCCAGCGAGTTCCTGCAGCGCGCGCGCCTGGGCGGCATCGCCCTCAAGCGCAACCAGTCCTATCCGGGCCACACGGTGAGCTGGCGCTTCGCCGAAGCCGACGGCGCCGAGCAGGTGGCGATCCTGGTACCCGACCCGCGCCGCGACCGCTTCAAGGTGATCGCCTACAACCTCGGTTCGAAGCCGCAGCACGCGAGCATGACCGGCTGGAACGTCGAAGCCGGCACCTGGCGCATGACCTCCGGCATCGACGGCGACGGCGACGACCGCATCGACGGCAAGGCCAGCACCCGCGAGTTCGCGTTCGAGAAGAGCGGTTCCGTCGACGTCGTGTTCCCCGCCGGGCGCACCGTGGTGATGGAGTTCGAGCTGGTCCAGCCGGGCACGCCGGTGGCGACGCGCGCGGACCTGGGCATCGGCCGCGGCGACGTGCGAGTGTCCGGCGACGCGGTGGAAGCGACCGTGCACAGCCTCGGCCACGCCCCCACCGGCGCCGGTTACGCGGTGCTGGAGGACGCCCGCGGCCGCGAACTGGCGCGGGTGGCGGTGCCGGCGATGGAGGCGCCGCTGGACCTGCGGCCACGCACCACCACCGTCTCGCTGCCGCTGGGCGGGCGCAAGGCCGAGGGCCTGTACGTCCGGGTCGGCCTTGAAGGCGACGCCGAGGAAGTGACCCGGCTCAACAACCGCCGCGCCGTGCGCTGAGCGGCGCGACCTTGGTGCACGCGAAAGGGCCGGACCTCGTCCGGCCCTTTCCTTTTCCGGTCATGCGATGCCGCGGACCGGTCTCCGGCGGTTTACAGCGGCAGCGCCTGGCGCAACGCGACCATGGCGATCGCCGCCGCCAGCCATGCCACCACGCGCCGGGCCAGGCCACTGTCCCCCGGCGGGCGTGCGAAGCCGACCACGAAGGCATGCGCCGGCAGCGCGATCACCAGCAGGAAGGCGGCGATCCAGTACAACGTGTCGTCGCCCAGCCGCGGCCACAGCCAGGGCATGACCACGCCGGTGAACATTCCGGCGAGCGCGGCGGTCAACGGTGTCGGTGCGATCTTCATGCAGTGCTGCCCTCCCCGAGGCGCCACCGAGTCTAGCGCGGCGGCCGGCGCGCCTCACGGGATCAGCTGGCGGCGCAGCGCCGGCACCTGCCGCGCCAGTTCGTCGGCGACGATCGCGGCGAAGAAGGCCGCGCCTTCGTCGCCCAGGTGCGTGTAGTCGAACGCCAGCTTCGGCGTGCCCATCGGTTCGACGGCGGCGTTGTCCTGCGCGGCCGGGATGACCGGTGCCGGACCGGCGGCGGCCGGGGGCGCACCGATCGTGGTGCCGGCCTGCGCGGCGGCGACCTGCTCCGGCAACGGCCGTGCCTGGGCGAAGCGCATCGCCTGCACCGGACCCATGCCCCGCACCGCCGCGGTGCTGCGCGCGTGCAGGTCCACCAGCGGCACGTCCAGTTCCCGGGCGACGCGGCGGATGGATTCCGCCCACGGCGCGAGGTCGTCGAGCAGCTCGCCATCCTTGAACTGGCGCCGGGTCAGCGGCGTCAGCAGCACCGGCACCGCGCCGGCCGCACGCACTTCCTCCACGTAGCGGCGCAGGTTGTCGGGGAACTCGCGCTCCAGGTCGGTGGAGCGCCCCGGCTTGCCCGGCTGGTCGTTGTGGCCGAACTGGATCAGCACGTACACGGCCTGGTACGGGCCCGGGCGCATCTCGTGCAGGGCGATGTCCCAGGAACCTTCGGCGCGGTAGTTGTAGGTGCTGCGGCCGCCACGGGCCAGGTTCACGCAGGCCAGGAACGAGGTGACGTGGTCGGCGCAGAACGCCGGGCCCCAGCCGCCCTGCACCGCGGTGGTCGAATCGCCGACCAGCACGATCTTGCTGGCGCGCACCGGCGTCACCGGCGGGCGGGCGCTGATCGACGGGTCGACCGCGGAGTGCACGCTCCCGGCGGCCAGGAGCAGGGCGAGCATAGCAGCGGGCGGGAGCAGGCGCGGGGGTCCGGGGTTCATGGCGGGTCGTCGTTGGGTGCGCGAAGGCGAAGGAGGTGAATGGCTGGCCATCGGTGTCATGCAGGCAGGACAGGCGATTGCACCACTTCGCACTGTAGCGGTGAGCGGGCGCCTGGCCTTGCTGCGGCGCAAGATGGCCGCAACGGCGGCGGTCTGCTAGCTTGCCTTGACCATCGGTGTCATCGCGCATGGCACCCCATCCCCGCGAACCGAAACCGAAGGACTGCCATGGCCCTGCGCCGCTTCCGCGCCCTCGCCCTCGCCCTCGCCCTGTCCACGCTGCTGCTGCCGCTGGCGGCCGCCGCCGCCGAGCCGCCCGCCAGCCCGTGGAAGCGCGGCATCGAGAACCAGCGCCAGGCCGACCTGGGCGACGGCACCTTCCTCAACCCGGTGTTCGCCGGCGACCGGCCCGACCCGTCGGTGCTGAAGGACGGCGACGACTATTACCTGACCCTGTCCTCGTTCGACGCCTATCCCGGCCTGCCGATCTGGCATTCGCGCGACCTGGTCAACTGGGTGCCGCTGGGCCACGCGATCACCAGGAACGTCGGCTCGATCTGGGCGCCGGACATCGTCAAGCACGACGGCCGCTACTTCATCTACTTCCCGGCGCGCACCGGCGGCACCGAGGGCAGCACGCGCAGCAACTGGGTGGTGTGGGCCGACGACATCCGCGGCCCGTGGAGCGAACCGGTGGAGCTGGGCCTGGGCCAGTACATCGATCCCGGCCACGCGGTCGGCGAGGACGGCAGGCGCTACCTGTTCCTAAGCGGCGGCGACTACGTGCAGCTGTCCGACGACGGCCTGCGCGTGGTCGGCGAACCGAAGCACGTCTACGACGGCTGGCGGTACCCCGAAGAATGGGACGTGGAGGCCTATGCCCAGGAAGGCCCGAAGATCCACAAGCGCGGAGACTGGTACTACATGACCACCGCCGTCGGCGGCACCGCCGGCCCGCCGACCGGGCACATGGTGATCACCGCGCGTTCGAGGTCGATCCACGGGCCGTGGGAGAACTCGCCGCACAACCCGATCGTCCGCACGCAAAGCCGCGAGGAGCCGTGGTGGTCGCGCGGCCACGCCACCGTGGTCGAAGGCACCGACGGGCGCTGGTGGATGATCTACCACGGTTACGAGAACGGCTACTGGACCCTCGGCCGCCAGGCGCTGCTGGAGCCGATCGAGTGGACCGACGACGGCTGGTTCGTGGCCAGGGGCGGCGACCTCGGCCAGCCCCTGCGCAAGCCCAGCGGCACGAAGGTCGGCACGCACGGGATGGCGCTGTCGGACAGCTTCGACGGGAAGGCGCTGGGCCACCAGTGGTCGTTCTTCAACCCGGCCCGGGACGAGTACGGGCGCCTGTCCTTCGGCAACGGCGCGATGAGCGTGCAGGGCAAGGGCCGCACCCCGGCCGACAGCTCGCCGCTGACCGTGATCGCCGGCGACAAGGCCTACCAGTTCGAAGTGGAGATGGAGATCGAGCCGGGCGCCATCGGGGGCGCCCTGCTGTTCTACAACGACCGCCTGTACGCGGGCGTCGGCAGCAACGGCGAGCGTTTCGTCATGCACCGCTACGGCCAGGAGCGCCCGGCCGGCGGGCTGCCGCCGGGCAAGGGCGGGCGGCTGTGGCTGCGGGTGACCAACGACCGGCACGTCCTCACCATCCACACCAGCAGCGACGGCAGGCGCTGGGAGAAATACCCGGTGCAGATGGAAGTGTCCGGCTACCACCACAACGTGGCCGGCCAGTTCCTCGCGCTGAAGCCGGCCATCTACGCGGCCGGCGACGGCAAGGTGCATTTCCGCGACTTCCGCTACCGCGCGCTCGACTACTGAGCACGGCAGGACACCTGGCGACGATGGGTTTTCCCGCACGGACGGCGACGACGCTGTTGCTGCTGGCCATCGCGGCCGGCGGCCACGCGGCGCAGGACGAAGGCGAAGCGACGACGCCTCCGTACACCATCGCTCCGGGCCTGTTCGATCCCGGCGCGCCCGAGCTGGGGCTGCGCCCGGCGGCAGGCACGCGCAGCGCCACCGTGTTCCGGGCCACGCCGGAGCAGGGCATGTTCAACAACGGCGCCGTGCCTGTGGTGTTCAGGGGCCGCCTCTATGTGCAGTGGCAGAACTCGGCGCGCGACGAGGATTCGCCGGACACGCGCGTGCTCTACAGCTACAGCGACGACGGGCAACACTGGAGCGCGCCGGCGGTGCTGATGGAAGCCGGCACCGGTGGCGCCATGCACTCGGCCGGCGGCTGGTGGGCCGATGGCGGGACCCTGGTCGCCTACATCAACGTCTGGCCGACCGGCTTCCAGTCGCACGAAGGCGGCTTCACCACCTACAGGCTCAGCCGCGACGGGGTGACCTGGTCGGAGCCGCTGCCGGTCACCGGTGCCGATGGCGCGCCCGTGCCCGGGGTGGTCGAGCAGGACCCGCACCGCCTGGACGACGGCCGCATCCTCACCGCGTTCCACCTGCAGCCCGGCATCGTCGCCGCGCCGTTCTACACCGACGATCCGCTGGGCGTGTCCGGCTGGCGGCGCGGGGCGATGCGCAACCTGCCGCACGAGGGACACGCCAGCCGCGAACTGGAACCGAGCCTGTTCCTGCGCAGCGGCCCGGGCGGGCACGCGTGCGCGGTGATGGTGTTCCGCGACCAGGGCGACAGCTATCGCCAGCTGGCCAGCGAAAGCTGCGACCGCGGCGCGAGCTGGACCGCGCCGGTACCGACCGCGATGCCGGACTCGCGCGCCAAGCAGAGCGCCGGCAACCTGCCCGATGGCAGCGCCTTCCTGGTCAACGCGCCCAGCGGCAACCGCGAGCGCATCCCGCTGGCGGTGACCCTGTCGGCCGATGGCCGCTGCTTCGACAGCGCCTTCCTGCTGCGCGGCCGCGGCGAGCTGCCGGCGCTGCGCGCCGGGGGCCGCTATAAACGACCCGGCTACCACTATCCCAAGAGCGTGCTGTGGGACGACCGCCTCCTCGTGGCCTACGCGGCGAACAAGGAGGACGTGGCGGTCAGCTGGGTGCCGGTGGCATCGCTGCTGGCGGACGACGCGCGGGGCGGCTGCCCGGACGCGTCGCACTGAGCGCGGACGCCACGGGAGGGGCCCGCAGCCACCGGCTCACATCGTCCCGCGCTGCACGAACGGCGCCTGCTGCCAGAACGCGCGCTCGGCGCCGCGCGGATCGTCGGCCAGCGCGGGCAGCACGTCGAACAGCAGCGTCTGCCGCCGCGGCAGCGAGTACGGCTCCCAGCGCGGGATGCCGGCGTGGTTGGGGTCGCCGTGCCGGGCCAGCGCCAGCAGCGCCCCGCTCATCGCGTCGGCCACCGCCTGCGCGTCGGCGCCGTCGCCGGTGCGCGAGCCGGGCTGGCGGATGTTGTCGAACACCAGCGGGATGTCGAGGGTGTGGAAGGCGCGGAACGTCCCGCCATCCAGCGGCGACCCCCAGTCCAGCTGGTACGCCCAGGTCGGCGCCGCGCCCTGCGGCTGGCGCGCACGCGCCTCCAGCTCCTCGATCGCGCCGCGCCAGGAACGCCCGGCGGTGGTCGCGGCGAAGAACACCTCCGACGGCGTGTAGTGCGGATACAGCGCGCGGTAGTGCGCCACCACCAGGTCGGCGCGGATGTCGACGTATTGCTGCTTCTCCAGCCGCGCCGGCAGTTCGTCCCAGCCAAGCTCGAAGTTCTTCGGGTCGCCGCCGAGGAAGGCGCGGGTCTCGTCGCGGGTGTTGCCGATCACCATCGGGATCGCCGCCGACTGCGCCGGCGCGTCCGGCCAGAACGGATGCCGCGGCAGTACCTCGCCGTCCATCACCGGGCCGAAGTACAGGCGGGTGTCCTCGATGCGCGAGAAGTCGCGCGCGGCCGTGCCCTCGAGCACCTGCTCCAGCGGCAATGCGCGCAGCTTCGCCAGCGCGTCGCCCGCCTCCGGATCGATGCCCACGGTGCGCAGGAACAGCTGCGCCCGCTGCGTCGCCGCGCGCGGGCCGGCGGCGGTGACCTGCTGGCCGCTCATGGTCCAGGCCTTGTGGAACAGGCCGCGCGCGGCCGGCATCGCCATCAGCGTGGCGATCTTGGCGCCGCCGCCGGACTGGCCGAACACGGTGACGTTGCCCGGGTCGCCGCCGAACGCGGCGATGTTGTCGCGGACCCACTGCAGCGCCAGCACCAGGTCCAGCTGGCCGGCGTTGCCGGAGGCCGCGTATTCGGCCCCGCCAAGCAGGCCCAGGTAGAGGTAGCCGAAGGCGTTGAGGCGGTGGTTGACGGTCACCACGACCACGTCACCGCGCTCGCACAGGCGGCTGCCGTCGTACAGCGGATCGCTGCCGGAGCCGGTGTCGTAGCCGCCGCCATGGATGTAGACCAGCACCGGCCGGCGCGCGCGCGCATCCAGGCCCGGCGTCCATACGTTGAGGAACAGGCAGTCCTCGCTGCCCGGACCTTCCTTGCCGCGCTGCGGGGCCGACGCGCCGTGGCCGGTGGCCTCGGCGATGCCGCGCCAGGGTCGCGCCGCGATCGGCGCCTGGAAGCGCACCGGCGCGGTGTCCTCGCCGTAGCGGATGCCCTTGAACACGTGCACGCCCCGTTCGCGCAGTCCACGCACGCGGCCGGCGCGGGTGGCGACCACGCTCGACGCCGGCTGCGCGGCGAACGCCACCGGCAGCACGCCGGCCATGGCCAAGCCCGCGCCGAGGCCGGCGGCCTGCAGCAGGCGGCGCCGCGCCGGATCGGCGGGGGTCGCCTGCGACGGCGACTGGAAAGGAGACTTGCGCTCGCCGGCCATGTTCACTCCCGTGCAGGTCCGGTGTGGTCCGCATCCGCCGCGGGCAGCGGCGCGTGCGCGCGGATCCACTCCACCGCCAGCTTCGGCCACAGCGCCAGGGTGCCGTGCGCGCCGCGCACGCCGAAGCCGTGGCCGCCACTGGCGTAGAGATGGACTTCGTGTTCGATGCCGGCCTCGCGCAGCGCCGCTTCGAACAGCAGGCTGTTCTCCACCGGTACCACGTCGTCGTCCTGGGCGTGCAGCAGGAACACCGGTGGCGTGCGCGCGTCGACCCGGTTCTGCGCCGAGTACGCGCGCACGGCTTCCGCATCGGGCGCCTCGCCCAGCAGCTTCTGCCGCGAGCCCGGATGGGCATGCGCGCCCATGTCGATGACCGGGTAGACCAGCACGGCGTAGGCCGGGCGCGCATCGACGGCATCGGCGCCATCGACCGGCGCGTAGACGCGTTCGCCATGGCGCGTGGCCAGGCTGGCGGCCAGGTGGCCACCGGCGGAAAAGCCCATCACCCCGACGCTGTCCGGATCGATGCCCCATTCGCCGGCGCGGCTGCGGATCAGGCGCATCGCCCGCTGCGCGTCGGCCAGCGGCACGTCGCGTGCGTTGGCGTGGCCTTCGCCCGGCAGCCGGTAGTGCAGGACGAACAGGGTCAGCCCGGCCTGTTCGACGAACGCCGGCAGCAGGGCCGTGCCTTCCTTGTCCAGGACCACGCGCTGGTAGCCGCCGCCCGGCACCACCAGCAGGGCGCGGCCGTCCGGCCGGGCCGGGCGGTACACGTCCAGCCAGGGGCGGGCGACGCCGTCGACGTAGCGGTCGGGCAGGGCAGGGTCGCTGCTGCGTTCGACGATCCGCTGCGGCAGGTCCAGGCCTTCGGATCCGGGCGGGGTGCCCGGCCACAGTGGTACCTGGCGGTCGGGGGCCGGGGGCGCCGCGCCGGCGCCGGCAGCGGCCGGCAGCAGCGACAGCGCGACCAGGGCGGCACCGAGGCGGCGGCGCAGGCGGCGGATTGGCACAGGCATGGAACCCTCCGGTTGTTGCGTTGCAGCGTGCAGTAAGGCCTTGGCGCAGTGCACATTGCTACATGACACCGGTTTACCATATACAGCTTCCGCGCCCGCTGTCGATCCGCGGCGCAACACGTTACGGGCCCGCTCCCGGGGAGACACCTTGAGTACTGCAACTGGCCACCAGGACGCCACGCCACCGAAGCCCGAACTGGCCGGCATCGCCGACCGCTTCGTCGCCGCCCGGCGATCGGGCGCCGCTCTGGCAGCCTTTCCCGGCCAGATCCCGGCCGACCTGGTGACCGCCTACCAGGTCCAGGACCTGGCCATCGCCCGGTGGCCGGACCGGGTGGTCGGCTGGAAGGTCGGCTTCATCGCCCCCGAGCGCCGCGACGTGTCCGGCGACGAGCGCCTGCTGGGCCCGATCTTCGCCCGCCACCTCTGGATTGCTACCGGTGGTACGGAGCAGGTCCCGGTGTTCGCCGGCGGGTTCGCGGCGATCGAGGCCGAGTACGTGCTGCGCCTGGACGCCGACGCGCCCGCCGACAAGCTGGAATGGACCCCGGACGAGGCCGCGGCGCTGCCGTCCACCCTGTTCGCCGGCATCGAGATCGCCAGCAGCCCGCTGGCCACGATCAACGAGCTCGGCCCGCGCGTGGTCGTGTGCGACTTCGGCAACAACAATGGGCTGCTGCTGGGTCCGGAAATCCCGGACTGGACGACGCTGGACGAAGCCAGCCTGCTGGCCGACACCTCGATTGACGGGCAGGCCGTCGGCAGCGGCGGCGCCAGCCGCCTGCCGGGTGGCCTGCGCGCGGCCTTCGCCTTCGCCCTGGCCCGCTCCGCGCGGCGCGGCCGGCCGCTGCGGCGCGGCGAGCTGATCGCCACCGGCAACGCAACCGGCATCCACGACATCGGCGTCGGCCAGACCGGCACGGTGGTGTTCGACGGCCATGCCACGCTGCGCTGCGTCGCCGTGGCCTCGGCGGGCGAGGATCCGGCATGAAGGGGCTGACCCGGCGCCGCCTACTGCTGGCCGGGGCTTGGGCCTGTGCCCTGCCGCTGGCCGCGCCGGGCCGGCTGCTGGCCGCCGCCAGCGGCGCCGGCGAGGGCGCGCGGGTGCTGACCGCCACCGACGTGCATGTGTCCGACTACCCGACCGTGGAAGCGGTGCGCTGGATCGGCCAGGCCCTGCGCGAACGGACCGGTGGCCGCCTCGACATCCGCCTGTACCACTCCGGCCAGCTGGGCCGCGAGAGCGAGGCGATCGACATGGCGCGCTTCGGCGCCATCGACATCACCCGCGTGTATTCCGGCGCGCTCAACAACGCGTTCCCGCTGACCCGCGCCCTGTGCCTGCCGTACGTGTTCGACTCGGTGCAGCACATGCGCCACGCGCTGGACAACGGCGTGGCCGACGAAGTGCTGCGCGGGTTCGAGAGCCGCGACCTGGTCGGCCTGGCGGTCTACGACAGCGGCGCCCGCTGCTTCTACAACACCAAGCACCCGATCGTGGTGCCACGGGACCTGCACGGCCTCAAGCTGCGCGTGGCCTCCTCGGACATCTTCATCCAGCTGGTGCGCCTGCTCGGCGCCAACCCGACGCCGATGTCGCTCGGCGACACGTTCTCCGGCATGGAGACGCACATGATCGACGGCGCCGAGAACAACATGCGCAGCTTCCACTCCAGCCGCCACTTCGAAGCCGCGCGCTTCTGGTCGGAGACCGGGCACTCGCACGCGCCCGACATCCTGCTGGTGTCGCGCAGGACCTTCGAGGCGCTGTCGCCGCCGGACCGCCGCCTGCTGCTGGAAACCGCGCGCGCCTCGGTCGACGTCATGCGCCGGCACTGGGACGCCTCCGAGGAGCGCGCGCGCCAGGCCGTGCTGGCCGCCGGCGTGCAGGCAAACGAGGTCGACATGGATGCGTTCCGCGCCGCCGCGCGCCCGCTGCTCGAGCAGTACCTGCGCGACCCGGCCATCGCCGGCCTGCACCAGCGCATCCGCGCGCTCGCCTGAACCCCTTCCTGGAACCCGCGATGTCCGAACCCGTGACCGTCCCGCCCACCGGCGCCCAGCGCGTCCTGGACCTGATCGCCACCGTCGCCATCGGCATCGCCGCCGCCGCCCTGCTCGGGCTGGTGGTGGTGCAGGGCTGGCAGGTGTTCGCCCGCTACGTGCTCAACGACTCGCCGAGCTGGACCGAGCCGGTGACCCTGCTGCTGCTGGCCACCGCCATGAGCCTGGGCGCGGCCACCGGCGTGCACACCAACCGCCACTTCGGCTTCTTCCTGCTGCACGACCACGTGCGCCCGGGCATGCGGACCGCGATCGACGTGGTGGTGCAGCTGGTGGTGGCCACGATCGGCGCGGTGCTGGCGTGGTGGGCCTCGGTGCTGCTGCTGGACGGCCTGCACATCAAGGCTGCCGGCGCGGCCCTGCCGCAAAGCATCAACTACCTCCCGCTGGCCGCCGGCGGCGCGCTGATGGTGCTGTTCGCGCTCAACCGGCTGGCGCTGGCATTGCTGCCGCACCAGGCCGCCGCCATGGAAGGAGACCGCTGATGGCCATCGCCCTGCTGTTCCTGGTGTTCGCCGTGCTGCTGGTGATCGGCGTGCCGGTGGCGTTCGCGCTGGCCGCGGCGGCGCTGGCGACCCTGCTGTACCTGGACCTGCCCTCGGTGGTGCTGGTCCAGCAGGTGTCGGCCGGCACCGGCTCGGCCTCGCTGATCGCGATCCCGCTGTTCATCTTAGCCGGCGAGATCATGATGCGCGGCGGCATTTCCGAACGCCTGATCGCGCTGGCCGCCTCCCTGGTGGGACGCATGCGTGGTGGCCTGGGCCAGGTCTCGATCCTGTCCTCGCTGTTCTTCGGCGGCGTGTCCGGCTCGGCCATCGCCGACGTGTCCGCGGTCGGCGGCACGATGATCCCGCAGATGGTCAAGCGCGGCTACGACCGGGACTTCGCGGTCAACGTCAGCATCACCGCGGCGCTGGTCGCGCTGCTGGTGCCGCCCTCGCACAACCTGATCCTGTTCTCGGCCGCGGCCGGCGGCGGCCTGTCGATCGCCGACCTGTTCGCCGCGGGCATCGTCCCGGCGCTGATGATGACCGCCACGCTGATGACCACCGGCTACCTGGTCGCGCGCCGCCGCGGCTACGGCGTGGAGCTGTTCCCGGGCTGGCGCGCGGTGTTGCTGCGGCTGGTCGCGGCGCTGCCGGGCCTGGGCCTGGTGACCCTGATCTTCGTCGGCATCCGCGCCGGCATCTTCACCGCGGTCGAGTCGGCGGCCATCGCCGTGGTCTACGCCCTGCTGGTGACCATCGTCCTGTACCGCCAGCTGCGGCTGAAGGAGTTCCTCGAGACCGTGGTGCACGCGGCGCGCAGCACCGGCGTGATCCTGTTCGTGATCGCCACCGCGGCCGTGTTCGGCTGGCTGCTGGCCTACCTGCAGGTACCGGCGGCGGCGGTGGAGTTCCTGCAGTCGATCGCGCACAGCAAGTACGCGGTGCTGCTGATGATCGTGGTCATGCTGCTGCTGCTGGGCACCTTCATGGACCTGGCGCCGATGATCCTGATCTGCACCCCGATCTTCCTGCCGGTGGCGCGCGCCTACGGGATCGACCCGATCCACTTCGGCCTGGTCCTGGTGCTGACCGGCGGCCTGGGCCTGGTCACCCCGCCGGTGGGCTCGGTCCTGTTCATCGGCACGGCCATCGGCAAGATCAGCGTCGGCCAGGCCATGCGCTCGATCTGGCCGTTCTGGCTGGCCGGGCTGGGCGTGCTGCTGGTGGTGGCGTTCTTCCCGCAGCTGTCGCTGTGGCTGCCGGCCCTGCTGCGGGGCTGATCCGGGCGCCCGGGACGGCGGCAAGCCCGGCCGCCGCGGGCCGCCTGGCGTGCCCCGCCCCTCGCCGGGCCGCGGCTCCGGCTAGAATCCAACCGATATTCCCGTGAAGCCGAACATGCCCGCGCGCAAGAGCCCAGATACGGCCTCCCGGATTCCCTCCGGCAAGGCAGCCACCATCAACGACATCGCCCGCCTGGCGGGGGTGTCGAAGAAGACCGTTTCGCGGATCATCAACAACTCGCCCCTGGTCCGCAAGGACACCCGCGAGAAGGTCGAGGCGCTGATGCGGGAAGTCGGCTACACGCCCGACCCGCTGGCCCGCGGGCTGGCGTTCCGGCGCTCGTTCCTGATCGGCATGGTCTACGACAACCCGACCGCGCAGTACATCGTCGACATGCAGTACGGCGCGCTGGACGCGCTGCGCGATTCGGGCTTCGAGCTGGTGGTGCACCCCTGCGACAGCCGCACGCCGAATTACATCGACGGGGTGCGCCGCTTCGTCCAGCAGCAGAAGCTGCACGGGGTGATGCTGGTGCCGCGCGCCTCGGAGGACCAGAAGCTCGCGGACATGCTGGCCGAACTGGGCTGCCGCTACAGCCGCATCGTGCCGGTGGGCTTCGAGGACAACGACGGCCGCATGATCGTCACCCACGACCGCGAGGGTGCGGTCGAGGCGGCCGACTACCTGATGACCCTCGGCCACCGCGACATCGCCCTGATCACCGGCCCGCTGACCTACCGCTCGGCCATCGAACGCACCAACGGCTTCCTCGACACCCTGGCCCAGCGCGGCGTGGAGGTGCCGAAGGCGCGCATCATCGAGGCCAGCTACACCTTCGAGTCCGGCGTGGCCGCGGCCGAGAAGCTGTTCGCGGCCAGGCAGCGCCCGACCGCGATCTTCTGCGGCAACGACGAGATGGCGGCCGGCGTGTACAAGGTCGCACTGCGCGCGGGCATCAGCATCCCGCGCGACCTGTCGGTGGTCGGCTACGACGACAGCCCGCTGGCCTCGCGCCTGTGGCCGTCGCTGACCTCGGTCCGCCGGCATACCCGCGACACCGGCCGGATCGCCGCCGGAACCCTGATCCGCACCGATACCGCCCCGCTGGCGGTTGCCAGCGTGCGCCCGCACCTGATCGTCCGCGACTCCTGCCAGCCGCCGCCCTGAGGCGGCTCCCCCTGCCTTCCCGCGCCCCGCGCGGAATGGCGCAGCGCAGAATGACACCGGTTACCAGAAGGCCTAGAATCGTCCGCGATGGATAGGGACCGCCCCCGGTCCCCCGCTTGCCAGGAGCCGTACCGATGTACCAGAAGACCTATTACGCGACTCATCCCGGCGTGATGCAGGGCGCCAGCAACGACGAGCTGCGCGACCTGTACCTGATCGGCGAGCTGTTCGCCGCCGACGAGGTCCGCCTGAACTACACCCATTACGAGCGCTTCGTGATCGGCGGTGCCGCCCCGGTTGGCAAGACCGTGTCGCTGCCGCGCCAGGTCGAGCCGGCCTCGGCCGCGGGCAAGCCGTTCCTGGAGCGCCGCGAGCTGGGCGTGATCAACGTCGGCGCCGGCACCGGCACGGTGACCGTCGACGGCACCGAGTACGTGCTTGGCCCGAAGGACGGCCTGTACGTGGCCATGGGCAGCGAGGAGGTCAGCTTCTCCTCGGCCGACGCATCCAGCCCGGCCAAGTTCTACCTCGCCTCGACCCCGGCGCACGCCCGCTTCGAGACGAAGAAGCTGTCGATCAAGGACGCCGTGGCCCTGGACCGCGGCGCGCTGGAGACCAGCAACGAGCGCACCATCTACCAGTTCATCGTGCCGTCCACCTGCCAGTCCTCGCAGCTGCTGCTGGGCCTGACCGTGCTCAAGCCGGGCAGCGTGTGGAACACCATGCCGCCGCACCTGCACGACCGCCGCAGCGAGGTCTATTTCTACTTCGACCTGGGCGCGGACGACCGCGTCTACCACTTCATGGGCCAGCCGGACCAGCAGCGGCACATCGTCATGCGCAACGACGAGGCCGTGGTCTCGCCGCCGTGGTCGATCCACATGGGATCGGGAACCTCCAACTACGCCTTCATCTGGGCGATGGGCGGCGAGAACCTGGACTACACCGACATGCACGTGCTGGACATCTGCCAGCTCAAGTAATGCCCGCGCCGCCGCCCGCCGGCGGCGCCCCTCGCCGGTGGACCGCCGGCGCAGCTCCCGATGCGCCGGGACACCCCCCGGCTTCCCATGCATCCGGCGGCCATGACGCCGCCGGCCAGAACCGAGGACCGCTCATGGCAAACAACCCGTTCAGTCTGGAAGGCAAGGTCGCGCTGGTCACCGGCGCCAACACCGGCCTGGGCCAGGGCATCGCGCTGGCGCTGGCCGAAGCCGGCGCCGACATCGCCGCCGCCGGCATCGTCGCGGCCGAGGAAACCGGCGAGAAGGTGCGTGCGCTGGGCCGCCGCTTCCTCAACCTGGAAGCCAACCTGATCTCGATCGAGCCGGTCGCGCGCCTGGTCGAAGAAACCGTCGCCGGCCTCGGCGGCCTGGACATCCTGGTCAACAACGCCGGCCTGATCCGCCGCGCCGCCGCGGTGGACTTCAGCGAGAAGGACTGGGACGACGTCATGAACGTCAACATCAAGTCCGCGTTCTTCATGTCGCAGGCCGCAGGCCGACGCTTCATCGCCCAGGGCAGCGGCAAGATCATCAACATCGCCTCGATGCTGTCGTTCCAGGGCGGCATCCGCGTGGCCTCGTACACCGCTTCCAAGAGCGGCATCGCCGGCATCACCCGGCTGCTGGCCAACGAGTGGGCGGGCAAGGGCATCAACATCAACGCCATCGCCCCGGGCTACATGGCCACCGACAACACCGCGCAGCTGCGCGCCGACGAGGAGCGCAGCAAGGCGATCCTCGACCGCATCCCGGCCGGCCGCTGGGGCGTGCCGGCGGACCTGGGCGGCACGGCGGTGTTCCTGGCCAGCCGCGCCTCGGACTACGTCAACGGCGCGGTGATCCCGGTCGACGGCGGCTGGCTGGCGCGCTGAAGCCGGTGCGGACGGCCGCCGCCGTCCGCCTTCGCCCTGGCTTTGGAAGGGACCTGGCCGCGGTCGTGTGGGCGCCGCCTGGCGAGAGGCGACGTCCACCCTCTCTCTCCGCGGCCGCGGCCAGGTCCCGATTCCAGGCACCGACTGCCTGGCATCCCTGGGAGGCCCCATGAGCATCCTGCCCCGCATTGCCACCCTGCTCCTGCTGGCCGTGCCGCTGCTGGCGGGCGCGGCGACCCCGCCGCGGCGGGTGTTCATCGCCGCCGATTCCACCGCCGCCGGGTACGGCCCCGAGCGCGCGCCGCGCAACGGCTGGGGCCAGCACCTGCAGGGTTTCCTGGACCCGGGTGCGTTCGAGGTGCGCAACCACGCCATCGGCGGGCGCAGCTCGCGCAGCTTCATCGCCGAAGGCCGGCTGGATGCCATCGCCCGCGAGCTGCGCCGCGGCGACGTGCTGCTGGTGCAGTTCGGGCACAACGACGCCAAGCAGGAAGACCCCGGCCGCTACACCGAACCGCGCGAGGAATACCCGCGCTGGCTCATGCGCTACGTGGAGCTGGCGCGCACGCGCGGTGCCACGCCGGTACTGATCACCCCGGTGACCCGGCGGATCTGGAGCTTCGGCTCGCTGCTGGACACCCACGCCCGCTACACCGATGCCATGCGCGAGCTGGCCCGGCGCGAGCAGGTGGCGCTGGTCGACCTCAACGCCAGCAGCCGCGACTGGGTCCGCGCGCTCGGCGAGGAAGCCTCGCGCGCCTATTACGAGCACGTGCCGGAACGCGGCATCGCCGACGACACCCACTTTTCGGCGGCCGGCGCGACGATGGTCGCGTGCCTGGTGGTGCGCGACTGGAAGACGCTGGATCCGGCGCTGGAACGGCACGTGGTGCGCGACACTGACTGCGGCGCCCCGGCCACCGCGCGGCAGGATGCAGCCGCCCAGCCGCGTCCTTCGCAGGTGGTGAACGAGGCGGCGCTGGCCCGCGCCCAGCCCGGTCCGCACGGCGGCGCCGGCAGCACCACCGCCTATCCGCTGTTCGCCGATGCCGACGGCCTCTCCTTCGTGATGCGCAAGCGCGTGCTGCACAAGGGCGCCGGCATAGGCCTGCACCAGCACCACAAGGACGAGATCTACTACGTGCTCGCCGGCCGTGGCCGCTACGTGCTGGACGGCAAGGTGCACGACGTGGGTCCGGGCGACGCCATGCTGACCAGGCCCGGCAGCACCCATGCGATCGAACAGGCGGGGGAGGACGACCTGGTGATCCTGCTGGCCTACCCGGTCACCAGGCCATGACCGCACGCGCGCCGCTTCAGAACAGCTCCCCCTGCGGCGAAGGCGGCCGTGGCGGCTGGAAGCGGCTGCAGTCCAGCGGACGTTGCCGCGCCTGCGCATAGCCGAAGCGGCGCCAGGCCAGGGCGAAACGCTGCTCCAGCAGGTCGGCGTAGTGGCCCTGGCCACGCATGCGGGTGCCGAAACCGGAGTCGTAGTCGCGCCCGCCGCGCATCTGCTGCACCGTGCTCATGACGTGTTCGGCGCGGTCGGGCAGGTGCGCCTGCAGCCAGTCGCGGAACAGCGGCGCCACCTCGTGTGGCAGCCGCAGCAGGATGTAGCCGGCGCTGGTGGCGCCGGCCTCGCGCGCCGCCTCCAGCACCCGCTCCAGCTCGTGGTCGTTCACCCACGGGATGGCCGGGGCGAACATCACTCCGACCGGAACCCCGGCCTCGTGCAGGCGGCGCATCGCCCGCAGCCGCGCGTGGGGGGCGGCGGCGCGCGGTTCCAGGCGGGCGCTGAGGTGCGGATCCAGCGAGGTCACCGAGAAGTGCACATGGACCAGGTCGAGCGCGGCGGCGGCCTGCAGCAGGTCCAGGTCGCGCTCCACCAGCGCGTTCTTGGTGATCAGGGTGAACGGGTGGCGGCACTCGAGCAGCACCTCGATCAGCTGCCGGGTCAGTTGCAGCCTGCGTTCCAGCGGCTGGTAGGCGTCGGTGTTGATGCCCAGCGCGATCGGGATGGGGCGGTAGCCGGGGCGCGCCAGTTCCCGGCGCAGCAGGTCCGGCGCGTTGGTCTTGGCGAAGATCTTCGTCTCGAAATCCAGGCCCGGCGACAGGTTGAGGTAGGCATGCGAGGGCCGGGCAAAGCAGTACGAGCAGCCATGCTCGCAACCGCGGTAGGGGTTCACCGACTGCGAGAAGCCCACGTCCGGGGAATTGTTGCGGCTGATGATGCTGCGCGCGGTTTCCTCCTGGACCCGGGTGCGCGGGCGCGACGGATCCGGGCCGGATTCGGTGTCGGCCTCCGGCGGCGCCCAGCCGTCGTCCACCGCCTCGGTGGTGGTGGCCTCGAACCGCCCCGGCAGGTAGCCGCGCGCGCCGCGCCCCTTGATGACAGGTCCGTGCATGGGCCCAGCCTGCCACGGCCGCGTCTCAGCGGCTGCGACGCCCTCACCCCCGCGTCGCCGCCGGCCCGCCTAGAATCGCCGCCATGCCCGACCTCATCCAAGCCGCCTGGCAGGCCGTCAGCTCGGTTCCGAACCTCGGCCTCTACCTCGCCGTGGCCTGGCTGCTGTACATCCCCTGGCTAGTCGCCTGGGTCGTGCTGCAGAAGCGCGAGCCGGTCGCCACCCTCAGCTGGGTGCTGTCCCTGGCCCTGCTGCCCTACATAGGCTTCCTGGTCTACTTCCTGCTCGGCCCGCAGCGGATCAAGCGGCAGCGCCTGCGGCGCGGGCGCTCGCGCTCGGGCATGGGCCACTACTCGGCGATCTGCCCGGCCGACGACAGCGCGGTGGAGCTGGCGCGCGTGGCCCAGTCCACCACCGGACTGCCGCCGTCCACCGCCACCCGCGCAGACTGGCTGGTCGACGGCCACGCGACCTACACCGCCCTGCTGGAGGCCATCTCCAGGGCCCGCCACCACATCCACCTGGAGTACTACATCTGCCGCCCCGACAGGACCGGCGGACGCTTGCTGGAGGCGCTGGCCGAGCGTGCCCGCGCCGGCGTCGAGGTACGCCTGCTGCTGGACGCGGTGGGCTCCGGGCCGCTGCGCGAACGCCACATCAGGCCGCTGGTCGAGGCCGGCGGCCAGTTCTGCTGGTTCCATCCGACCAAGTTCCGGCCGTTCACCCGGCCGTGGCTGAACATGCGCAACCACCGCAAGATCGTGGTGATCGACGGCGCGGTCGGCTTCATCGGCGGGATCAACATCACCGACGACCACGACGAGACCGTCCGCGACCGCGCCTTCCGCGACCTGCACATGCGGGTGGAGGGCGAAGTGGTGCGCAGCATGCAGCTGGCCTTCGTCGAGGACTGGATCTACGCCGACTGCACCGAACCCACCCGGTTCGGTGATCCCGCCTACTGGCCCGAGGCTCCGCGCGGCCGGATCTTCGCCCAGCTGCTGGTGTCCGGCCCGGACTCCTCGTGGGAAGCGATCCACCGCCTGCAGGTGGCCGCGATCCACGAGGCGCGGCGCCGGGTATGGCTGGCCACGCCCTACTTCGTGCCGGGCGAGGCGGCGCGCATGGCCCTGACCTCGGCCGCGCTGGGCGGGCTGGACGTGCGCCTGCTGGTGCCGCGGCGCTGCGACTCGCTGCTGGTGACCCTGGCCGCGCGCTCGTACTTCGACGAGCTGCTCAAGGCCGGGGTCAAGGTCTACGAGTACGGCCCGCGCATGCTCCACACCAAGGCCCTGGTGACCGACGACGACCTGTGCGTGGTCGGCAGCGCCAACTTCGACCACCGCAGCTTCCGGCTCAACTTCGAGGCCTCGATGATGCTGCGCGACCGCCAGACCTGCGAGGCCCTGGCGCAGCTGCTGGAAGGGGAGATGGAGCAGTCCACGCGGGTCCGGCTGGACCGCCCCATGGGCCTGTGGCGGCACCGCCTGCCGGAGGCGTTCGCGCGCCTGCTGTCGCCGGTGCTGTAGGCGACGGGCGGCCACGCTGGCGGATGCGCGGGCTGGCCGGCGGCCGCCGGCGGCGGCATCATGGCGGCGCCGGGGCGCACGAGGGGGCGCCGATCTGCGGAGAATCGCGATGCACTGGCTGTACCTGCTGCTGGCCCTGGGGGCCCTGATGCTTGCCTTGACCACCCATAGCGCCGGGCTGTTGGCCCTGTGGCTGCTGATGATGGCCGGCTTCCTGCTGGCCTGGGTGGTCGGCTGGTACCGCGAGCGGATCGGCCAGGGCAGCCGCGACGAGGTGGCGATGGTCGATCCGGCCGAGCTGCTGCGCCTGCGCCAGCTGGCCGAGGCGCGCCGGCGCGAGGCCGCCGCGCGCCAGGGCGACGACAGCCCGCCGGCGCCATGACCCGGCTGAGCGTCAACGTCAACAAGGTCGCGGTGCTGCGCAATTCGCGCGGCGGCCGGGAGCCGGACGTGCTGGCGGCCGCGCGCGCCTGCCTGGCCGCCGGCGCCCACGGCATCACCGTGCATCCGCGTCCCGACCGGCGCCATATCGTCGCCGAGGACCTGCCGCCGCTGGCCGCGGCCACCGCCGGGTACGGCGTGGAACTGAACATCGAGGGCAACCCCTTCGCCCCGCCGCGTCCCGGCTATCCCGGCCTGCTGGCGCTGTGCGGGCAGGTACGCCCGGCCCAGGTCACCCTGGTCCCGGACAGCGACGGCCAGCTGACCTCCGACCACGGCTTCGCCCTGGAAGGCGACCTGCAGGCCCTGGCCGACCAGGTGGCCGGGTTCAGGGCGCTGGGCTGCCGGGTCAGCCTGTTCGTGGACGCGGGCAATCCGCGGGTCGAGCGCGTGGCCGAGGTCGGTGCCCAGCGCATCGAGATCTACACCGGCCCCTATGCCGAGGCCCATGCCGCCGGCGATGCCCGGGCGGCACTGTCCGCCTGCGCCGACACCGCGCGGCGGGCCCAGGCCGCGGGGCTGGGGGTCAATGCCGGGCACGACCTGTCCCAGGCCAATCTTGGCCAGTTCCTCGCCGCGGTACCGGGGATCGAGGAAGTCTCCATCGGCCATGCCCTGGTGGGCGAGGCGCTTTACGCCGGCCTGGACGCCACCGTCCGCGCCTATCTCGGGATCCTCGGCCGCACTGGCTGAGTGCCCCGCGGCGGTCGCGGCCAGCCGCCGCCGGACCGGCCACAGGCAAGTGCGCCCGTACCGGACCTGCCGGGCAACAGGTCCGGTACGGGCGCCGCCATCCGGTTTGCGGGTTCCACGTGGCGGTACTGCATGCAGCCCGGGACGCGGCGCGCCGGCCCGACGGCTTCCGCCGCGGGCTCCGGGGACGCTGCGTTGCTGTCCGGCGCTGCCGCGCAGCGGCCGCCCGCCTTCCGGGCCCGCGGACGGGTCTGGCGCACCGCTCGGGGCCACGCCGTGCCGTAACCGGAGCGGGGCCGGCGCCGCGGCAGCGTGAAACGAAAAACGCCGCCCGGAGGCGGCGTTATCCCAGTGCTGGTCCCGGCGACCCTACCGCTGCAGGAGGCGGGGCCGCCAGGGCACTGTTACTGCACGAAGTTGATCTTCTTCATGTCCGCGTTCTTGGCCGCGGCCAGCACGCGCGTCAGCACTTCGTACTGCGAGTCGCCGCTGGCATCGATGCGCAGCTCCGGCTGGTTGGTCGGATCGCGCTGCACTTCGGTCTCCATCAGCTGCTGGAGGTTGGCCAGGGCAACCGGGCCGTTGTTCCAGTACACCTGGTTGGAGGCGTCGATGCGCAGGTCGATCGGCGGCGGCGGTTCACGCGTGACCGGCGGCGGGTTGAGCACCCGCTGCGGCAGGGCCACGTCGATCGGGTAGGTCATGATCGGCGCGGTCACGATGAAGATGATCAGCAGGACCAGCATCACGTCGATCAGCGGCGTGACGTTGATCTCCGCCATTGGGCCCTTGTTGCCACCCGTACTGAAAGCCATGGGTTACTGCCCCTTCTCTTTGGTGGCGACAAAACCGATGTCGAGCATGCCCTGACCCTGGGCCACCTTGATGACATCCTGGATGATGCCGGTGCGGGTGGTGCGGTCCGCGCGCAGGTTCAGCGGCGGCTGCGGGGTCTGCTGGGCAACGCTGGACAGCCTCGACTCCATCACCTCGCGGGTGATCGGCTCGTCGTTCCAGTAGAGCGAGCCATCCTCCGTCACCGCGATGGTGATCGGCATCAGGCGATCGTTCTCCTCGTCGTGCGAGCGGACCAGGTTGGCCTCGGGCAGCTCGACCTTCACCTTATGCGCCATGAGCGGCGCGGTGATGATGAAGATGATGAGCAGCACCAGCATCACGTCCACGAGGGGCGTGACGTTGATGTCGTTCATCGGACCGCTGCTGTTGTCGGTACTGAAGGCCATGGGGCTCTCCGTCTAGGCTGGAACGACGCTTCGGTACCGGCTCAGCGCACGCGCGAGCCGGTGGCGAAGAAGTCGTGCAGATCGTGAGCGAACGCGTCGAACTTGGCGATCGTGGCGCTGTTGATCTTGCTGAAGAAGTTGAAGGCGAACACGGCCGGGATCGCGACGAACAGGCCGATCGCGGTCATGATCAGCGCCTCACCCACCGGGCCGGCAACGGCGTCGATCGAGGCCGAACCGGTCGCGCCGATGCGGATCAGGGCGCCGTAGATGCCCCACACGGTACCCAGCAGGCCGACGAACGGAGCGGTCGCGCCGACGGTGGCCAGCAGCACCATGCCCGACTGCAGCTTGGCGCTCTCGCGGGTCACGGCCTGGCGCAGGGCGCGGTCGACGAACTCCGAGCGGCTCAGGTTCTCGCCCAGGCCGGCGCCGGCGCCTTCGGTGCGCTGGTGGTGGGCAGCCGCCTGGGCGGCGTCCAGGGCGATCTTGGAGAACGGCTCGCTGCGCGGCTGCTCTTCCATCACGCGGATGGCTTCCTGCGCGTTCGGGGCTTCCCAGAAGGCGTTGACCACGCGGTCGGCGGCGGCCTTCAGGCGCATGTTCTTGATGGCGTTGAAGATGGTCCAGTACCAGGACGCCGCCGACATGAACACCAGGACGAGCAGCACGATCCAGGAGACAGCGAACTCACCGGGCTTGGTGGTCATCTCGTGGAGCAGGTGGTCGAAGCCCATCTGGTTCAGGGCGGAGGCGTTGCCCCCGGCAGCGGCGGCGATGAAGAGTTCCTGCAGCATGACGCTTACCTTTGTTTGGTTTGGTGGTGTTGTAGAAGGAAGGCGGAAACGTAGGCCCGGCTACCGTGGCGGCGGGCCGCCACGGGGTTCGGACATCAACCCAGGGTGAAGTTCACCGGGACCCGGACGCGACCGGCCGCCTTCTGGCCGTCCACGACTGCGGGATTGAAGCGCCACTTGCGAGCCGCCTCCATGGCGGCACGGTCGAGGTCGCGGTTACGGCTGGACTTTTCGACCGTGACGTTGGTGACATTGCCATTGGCGTCGACGTCGATGACCAGGATCACCTCGCCCTCGATGCCGGCGCGCGCGGCGGCCGGCGGGTAGCGCGGCGGGTTCATGTTCTTGGACGAGATGTCCACGCTGGCCGCGATGTCGGTCGGCGGGGCCGGCGGCGCCGGCGGGCTCGGCTCCTGGAACACGTCGGTCGGACGCGGTTCCGGAACGTCGATCGGCGGAGCCTCCGGCGGCGGCGGCACCGGCGAGGGCTTCGGCGGCGACAGCTCCTTGATCGGCGGCGGCGGCTTGTCCTGCTTCGGCGGCGGCGGCGGCGGCGGTGGGGGTGGCGGCGGGGCGTCGACCAGCGTCACCAGGATGGCGCGCTCCTTCTCCTTCTCCGCCTTGGGGGCCACGGCCGGGATCAGCAGCAGCATCAGCGCCGCCAGATGAAGCGCGATGACGAACGCGATGCCGATGATGCGCGGCCAGCTTAGCCCGCTGTCCTCGGTTTCTTCGTAGTTCCTGTGGACGACCAGTTGTTCAGTCATTGCGCCAATGGCTCGATTGTGAGGCTGGAACCCGGCGGTTCCGTGATGCACGGTGAAAACCGCATGAACCGCCAAGCATATACCAATACCGAGGCCCTGTGCCTAGGGCCCGGCGGCTGATTTTGGACTACTTATTTGAGGTTGATGATCTTGCGCGCGTCCTCGGGCTTGCGCACGCCCTTGGCCAGGGCCTGCTGGGCGGCCTGCTTGGCCTCCGGCACGCGACCTTCCTGGTAGAGGACCCTGGCCAGGTTCAGGTAGGTCTCGCCGTCCTTGGACAGCGGGGCCGCCTTCTGCCAGTTCTCGATCGCCTGCGGGATCTGCTCGCTGTAGTAGTAGGACTGGGCCAGGGCCAGGTAGGTCTGGTAGTCCGGCTTCAGCAGGCCCTTCTGCAGGCCCTCGTTGATCACCGCGATCACGTCCTTCTCGCGGCCTTCCATGTTGGCATAGGTGACGTAGAGCTGGCGGTACTCGCGCTCCTCGCTCAGCTGGCCGGCGGCGCGCAGCTTCTCCAGCACCTCGGCGGCCTTGTCCATGCGCTCGGCCTGGGCGTAGACGGTGGCCAGGTTGGTCTGGGCCTTCTTGTCGCCCGGGTTCTTGGCCACCAGGCGCTCGGCCAGGGCGATCGCCTCGCCGTGCTGGCCGGACTCGACATAGCAGGCCATCAGCAGCTGCACCCAGTTGTCCCGGGCTTCCGGCGACTCCACCGCCTGCTTCAGCACCGGGATCGCCTCCTGGTAGCGCTCGGCCTGGTAAAGCGCCTGGCCCTTGAGCACCAGGTCCTGCGGCTTGGAGGACTGGGTCTCGGACAGGTAGCGGTCGAGCACGGCCAGGCCCTGGTCGACCTCGTCGTCGGCCAGGTGCAGCTGGGCCAGCATCAGCATCGACTGGTAGTGGCCGTTGTTGTCCAGGCCGTTGTACTGCAGCACCTGCTCCAGGTAGGCCTTGGCGGCAGCGCTGTCATCCTCGCTGTAAGCCGCCTGGGCGGCGACCTGCGCGGCCAGGGCACGGTCGTAGTCGTTGGTGCCTTCGGTGGCCAGGATCTGGTCGGCCAGGCTGCGGGCCTGGGCGTAGTCCTCTTCGTTGAACGCGTCCAGCATCTTCTGCAGGTTCTTGCCCGCCTTGCGCGAGGACGTGGTCGCCGGCTCCTTGCGGGTCGCCTGCGGGTACAGCTGCTCGGCCCCCTGCGACTTCTTGCTGCCGCGCGACTGCGCGGCGGCGTCTTCCGCCAGCACCACGCCCCCGAGGGCGGCTGCGACGAAAAGCGACAGGACGGCGTGCTTGCTGCGGAATTTCATGGATCACCTCTTTCGTGCCACCGGTGGTCGATGGCGGATCGGTCGGCAAACCTAACAGAACCTGCCTCAATACGGAAAGGACTGGTTCCGGATGTTAGGAAGACGTTATCAGCCGCAACGCGGCGTTCGGCCCGCGTTGCGTGCTGCCTGGTAGGTCCCCTGCAGGGTCGGCGCCCGCTGGCGCAGGCTGGCAATCCGGTTCTGCGGGTCGGGGTGGGTGGACAGCCATTCCGGCTGGCGGCTGCCGGCGGCATCGATCATGTTCTGCCACAGGTTGACCGCCTCGGCCGGGTCGAAGCCGGCCTGGGCCATGAGCTGCTGGCCGATCTGGTCCGACTCGGCCTCCTGGTTGCGCGAGAACGGCAGCAGCAGGCCCAGCTGGGCCAGGGTGCCGCCGCCCTGGGTGATGGCCTGGGAGGCGCCGTCGCCATAGCGGGCACCGGCGACCGCGCCGAGCAGGCCCAGCACGCCGGAGGTGGCGGCCTGGCGCGAGACGCGCTCGTTGGTGTGGCGGGCGTAGACGTGGCCGATCTCGTGGCCCAGCACCGCCGCCAGCTGGTCCTGGTTCTTCGCCACCTTGAACATGCCGGTGTGCACGCCGACCTTGCCGCCCGGCAGGGCGAAGGCATTGGGCGTGTCGTCGACGAACACCGCGGTCTCCCACGGCAGCGAGCGCCACTCCGCCGGCAGCTGCGCGACCAGCGCCTGGACCACGCACTGCACGTAGGCCGACTGCTGCCCGCCGGAGAGGGTCTGCTGCTTGGCCTTCATCTCGTTGAAGGCCTGGGCGCCGACCTGGTTGAGCTCGGCGTCCGAATACGCCATGTACTGTTTGCGGCCGGTCGGCGAGGTGGTGGTGGCGCAGGCGGCCACGACCACCGCGATTGCGGCGGCAAGCATCCACTGTCTCATTGTGATCCCGCCCTTGCTGGTTCCACGGGAAAGTGTGTTCGCGGGGGGCTTAACTTTTCGTCAAGCACGCGGCTCAGGCAAGCCCGTGCACCAGCAGCGCCAGGCCGTTGTTGGCCGCATGCGCGGCGATCGGCGCCCACAGCGTGCCGCTGCGCCAGTACAGCCAGGCGAACACCGCGCCCATGCCGCTGTACACCGCCAGCAGCATGGCCACCGCCAGCGGCGGGTTGGCGCTCACCCCGGGGACCTCGTGCATCAGCGCGAACGCCAGGCTGCTGAGCACCACGCCCAGCCACGGCCGGCCGCCGTCCAGGAAGCGCCCGAACAGCACCCGGCGGAACAGCAGCTCCTCGTAGGCCGGGGCCAGGACCACGGCGAACAGCACCAGGAACACCGGCCAGCGCCGCGCGGCCTCGTCCACCAGGGCCAGGTTCGAGGGGACCGGTTCGGCACCGGTCAGCGAGATCAGCCAGCTGGCCAGCGAGCTGCCGGCGAACACCAGCACTCCGGCGCCCAGCGCACGGACCCAGGTGCGCGGACTGCGCGCCGCCTGCCACGACCACTGGCGCTGGTGCGCGGTGGCCGGCCGGCGCCAGAAGTACAGCACCAGCGCCGCCGCGGACATGCCCAAGATCGCCGCCAGCATCTGCACCAGCGCGCCGGGTTCGCCGACCGCGCGCGCCAGGCTGGCGGCGTCGGCGCTGCCGCCAAGCGCGGGCATGGCGGAGAAGGCGCGCCAGGCGCCCCAGGCCATCATCACCGCGAAGGTCACGGCCAGCAGCACGCCCACCGCCACCACCAGGTCCAGGGCGAACGCGCCCAGCACCCGCGGCAGCCGCGCGGTCGGGACCGCGCCGGCGGCATGCGCCGGCGGCGCCGGGGCCGGTTCAGACATCGAGGTTGGCGACCTTCAGCGCGTTGTTCTCGATGAACTCGCGGCGCGGCTCGACCACGTCGCCCATCAGCGTGCTGAAGATCTGGTCGGCGGCGACCGCGTCCTCGATGCGCACGCGCAGCAGGCGGCGGGTGTCCGGGTTGACCGTGGTCTCCCACAGCTGCTCGGGGTTCATTTCGCCCAGGCCCTTGAAGCGCTGGATCTGGCGGCCCTTCTTGGCCTCCTCCATCAGCCAGGCCTGGGCCTCGGCGAAGCTGGCCACCGGCTGGCTGCGGTTGCCGCGGATCACCTGCGCGCCCTCGCGCACCAGGCCGTGCAGCAGCACCGCCGCATCGTGCAGCGGGCGCAGCTCGCCGCTCTCGAAGATCGACAGCGGCAGCACCTGCTGCACTTCCTCGCCCATGTGGCGGCGGGTCAGGCGCAGCGCGGCCGGGCGGTCCTCGGCCGCCGGCAGCAGCTCCAGGCCGAAGCGCGGGGTGCCGAGCTTGCCGCGGTTGAGGCGCGCTTCCAGCGCCTTGAGTTCGGCCGCGCCTTCCGGGTTGCGCGCCAGGTGCTCGGTGTCCAGCGGCGCGAAGTCGACCAGCGCCTCCAGCAGCAGCGGGTCGAAGCGGTGCGCGCTGCGCTGGATGGTGTCGCGCGCGGCCGAATAGGCCAGCAGCAGCTTCTCCAGCGCCTCGCCGGTGATCGGCGGCTCGCCCTCGGCCGGGACCAGTGCGGCGCCGTCGACCGCACTGCTGGCCAGGTAGGCGTCCAGCGCCGCGTCGTCCTTCAGGTACAGCTCCTGCTTGCCCTGCTTGACCTTGTACAGCGGCGGCAGGCCGATGTAGACGTGGCCGCGCTCCAGCAGCTCCGGCATCTGCCGGTAGAAGAACGTCAGCAGCAGGGTGCGGATGTGGGAGCCGTCCACGTCCGCGTCGGTCATGATGATGATGCGGTGGTAGCGCAGCTTGTCGGGGTTGTACTCGTCCTTGCCGATGCCGGTGCCCAGCGCGGTGATCAGGGTGCCGACCTCGGCGCTGGAGAGCATCCGGTCGAAGCGCGCGCGCTCCACGTTGAGGATCTTGCCGCGCAGCGGCAGCACGGCCTGGTTCTTGCGGTTGCGGCCCTGCTTGGCCGAGCCGCCCGCCGAGTCACCCTCCACGATGAACAGTTCAGATAGCGCGGGATCCTTCTCCTGGCAGTCGGCCAGCTTGCCGGGCAGGCCGGCGATGTCCAGCGCGCCCTTGCGGCGGGTCAGTTCGCGCGCCTTGCGCGCAGCCTCGCGGGCGCGGGCGGCGTCCACCACCTTCTCGACGATGACGCGGGCTTCCTGCGGGTGCTCCTGCAGGAATTCCTCCAGGCGCGCGCCGAACACGGCTTCCACCGCCGGCTTGACCTCCGAGCTGACCAGCTTCTCCTTGGTCTGGCTGGAGAAGCTGGGGTCGGGCACCTTCACCGACAGCACCGCGATCATGCCTTCGCGCATGTCGTCGCCGGAGAAGCTGACCTTGGCCTGCTTGGCCAGGCCGTTCTGCTCGATGTAGTTGGTCAGGGTGCGGGTCAGCGCGGCGCGGAAGCCGGCCAGGTGGGTGCCGCCGTCCTTCTGCGGGATGTTGTTGGTGAAGCAGAACATCGTTTCCTGGTAGGCGTCGGTCCACTGCAGGGCGACTTCCACCACGATGCCGTTCTGCTCGCCGCTGACCGAGATCACGTTCGGGTGCAGCGGGTTCTTCAGCTGGGCCAGGTGCTCGACGAAGCTGCGGATGCCGCCTTCGTACTGGAACACGTCCTGGCGGCCCTCGCCGCGCTCGTCGACCAGGGTGATCTTCACGCCGGAGTTCAGGAACGAGAGCTCGCGCAGGCGGCGCGCCAGCACCTCGTAGTGGAACTCGACGTCGGTGAAGATCTCCTGGGCCGGCTTGAAGCGCAGGCAGGTGCCACGCTTGTCCGAAGGCTCCAGCTGCTTGAGCGGGTACAGCGGCTCGCCCAGGGCGTATTCCTGCTGCCAGTGGAAACCGTCGCGCCAGATGTCCAGCCACAGGTGTTCGGACAGGGCATTGACCACCGACACGCCCACGCCGTGCAGGCCGCCGGAAACCTTGTAGCTGTTGTCGTCGAACTTGCCGCCGGCATGCAGCACGGTGAGGATCACCTCCGCCGCCGAGCGCCCCTCCTCCTTGTGGATGTCGACCGGAATGCCGCGGCCATTGTCGGAGACGGCCACCGAGCCGTCCTCCAGGATCCGCACCACGATGTCGTTGGCGTAGCCGGCCAGGGCCTCGTCGATCGAGTTGTCGACCACCTCGAACACCATGTGGTGCAGGCCGGTGCCGTCATGGACGTCGCCGATGTACATGCCCGGGCGCTTGCGCACGGCCTCCAGGCCCCGCAGCACGGTGATCTTGCTGGAGTCGTAAGTACCTGGGGTGGAGCTGGGAGTCTGTTCGCTCATGCCTTCGCCGCAATCGGAAGCCAGGCCGCACGCCTTGCGGGCGACCGGGTGGCTGTGGGGTGACGGTCGATTATATCAGGCCGGGCCACCCGGCCCGGGACCGCCCTGCCCGGCCCGGATTTGGCCCCGTTCCACGTGGAACACGTGGATGGGCAGCGCGGTATGCCCGGCCAGCACGGCTGGCAGTTCGGTGGCCGTCACCAGCACCTGCACGCCGGGTTGGGCCTCGAGGAAGGCCAGCACCCGGTGCTGGTGGTCGCGGTCCAGTTCCGAAGGCAGGTCGTCCAGGGCCATGACCGGCCAGTGCCTGCGCCGGGCCGCGAAATCCACCGCCTGGGCCAGCAGCATGGCCAGCGCCGCCAGCTTGGTCTGCCCGCGTGACAGCGCTTCCCTGCCCGGCAGTCCGGCCAGCCGCAGGCGCCAGTCGGCGCGATGCGGGCCGACGCCGGTGTAGCCGAGGGCACGGTCGCGGTCGCGCCCCAGCAGCAGCGCATCGGCCAGCGACAGCTCGTGCCGGCGCCAGCCGGGCTGGAACTCCAGGCCTTGCAGGGGCAGCGAGGCCGAAAGCCGGGCAGCGACATCCAGCAGCCGGGGTTCCAGCGCGGCCAGGTAACCCTCGCGGAATCCGGTCAGGAGCTCCCCTGCCTCGGCCAGCTCGTGGTCCCAGGCATCCAGCTGGGCATTGCTGCCACCGGACTTGAGCAGCGCATTGCGCTGGCGCAGGGCGCGGGCGTAGCGCCGCCACGGCAGGAGGAAGTCGTGTTCCACGTGGAACAGACCCCAGTCCATGAAACGCCGGCGGTTGTCGGCGGCGCCGGAAATCAGGGCGTGGCTACCGGGATCGAAGGTCACCACGGCCAGTGCCGCGCACAGTTCGCCCAGCTGCGGCACGTCGCGGCCATCCAGGCGCCCGGTCCAGGCGTCGCCGGAATGGCGCAGGCCGGCGCGGCGCAGCGCGGGCACGCCGACCGCGTCGGCCTGCTCCCATTCCACAAATACTTCCAGCGCCTCCGCCTCGTGGCGGACCAGGCCATCACGCACCCGGCCGCGGAAACTGCGGCCATAGGCCATCAGGTGCAGGGCCTCCAGCACCGTGGTCTTGCCGGCGCCGTTGGCGCCCAGCACCAGATTCAGGCCGGGGCCCGGCTCCAGTCCGGCCTCGCCAAAGCGGCGGAAATCGCGCAGCTGCAGCCGGGTTACCCGCATGGCACCGGATTTCCCAATGCAAGACGCCCGGCATCGGCCGGGCGTCGTACAGGTTCCACGTGGAACACGGCGGTTTCCACGGTCAGAGGCGCAGCGGCATGACCACGTGGCGGCAACGGTCGCTGCCGGCCTCGCGCACCAGCGCCGAGGAGTTGGCATCGCGCAGGGCCAGCACGATGTGCTCATCGCGCAGCGCGCCCAGCGCATCCAGCAGGTAGTTCACGTTGAAGCCGATCGCCAGGCCGTCGACCTTGGTCTCCGCCTCGACCTCTTCCTGGGCCTCTTCCTGCTCCGGATTGTGCGCGTTGATGCGCAGCAGTCCGGGCGAGATCTCCACGCGCACGCCGCGGTACTTCTCGTTGGACAGGATCGCGGCGCGCTGCAGGGCGGCACGGATGACCTCGCGGTCGACCTTGACCTCCTTCTCCGCGCCAATCGGAATCACCGCCTCGTAATCCGGGAAGCGGCCATCGATCAGCTTGGAGGTGAAGCTGACATCGTCGCGCTTCACCCGGATGTGGCTGCGACCGATTTCCAGTTCCAGGGTGCGGTCGCCGCCTTCCAGCAGGCGCTGCAGCTCGGTCACGCCCTTGCGCGGGACGATGATCTGGCGCTTGGTGCCCACCGGCTGCTCCAGCGGCGCTTCGCACAGGGCCAGGCGGTGGCCGTCGGTGGCCACGCAGCGCAGGATCTGCTCGCGCAGGTCGAACAGCAGGCCATTGAGGTAGTAGCGCACGTCCTGCTGGGCCATGGCGAAGGCGGTGCGCTCGATCAGTTCCTTGAGCGCCGCCTCCGGAACGCTGATGCGCTCGGTGGCTTCGACCTCGTCGACCGAGGGGAAGTCGTTGGCCGGGAGCGTGGCCAGCGAGAAGCGGCTGCGTCCTGCCTGCACCGTGACCTTCTCGCCCGAGAGGCTGATGGTCACCCGACTGCCGTCCGGCAGGGCACGCACGATCTCGAACAGCTTGCGCGCCGGGATCGTGATCTCGCCGTCCACCGCGTCTTCCACCGCGGCACGGGCAATCATCTCGACCTCCAGGTCGGTACCGGTCAGCGAGAGCTGCCCGTCCTGCACCTGGACCAGGAAGTTGGCGAGAACCGGCAGGGTCTGCCGCCGTTCGACCACGTTGACGACCTGGGCCAAAGGCTTGAGCAGGGCTTCGCGCTGGAGAGTGAAACGCATGGGATTCCGTGCCTCTACGCTTTTAAAGAGATGTGGAATAAATCTGAAAGCGGTGGTGCTGGAGGGCGCCGAAGCCTGTGGAAAACTATAGCAACCCGTTGTTTTTGAAAACTTTTCCTGGAGGACAAACCTTGCGGGAAAGTCTCCGGGCGATCCGGGACAAGCTGTGGATGGTTTTGGGGGTTGGATTCTGTCCCCGGGTTATCCCCAGCCTGCCCCCGTTTTCCGCCCAATTTACCCCAGCTCGGTCCACCGCAGCCGCCGGCCGCGGACGGATCACTCGCTGAGCTTGCGGATCAGCTTGTCCCAGTCCTCGCGCAGCTTGCCGTCGGTCTCCATCAGGGTCCGGATCTGGCGGCAGGCGTGCAGCACGGTGGTGTGGTCGCGGCCGGCGAAGGCGTCGCCGATCTCCGGCAGCGAGTGCTCGGTCAGTTCCTTGGTCAGGGCCATGGCCACCTGCCGCGGGCGCGCCAGCGAACGGGTGCGGCGCTTGGACAGCAGGTCCTTGACCTGCAGCCCGTAGTAGTCGGCCACGGTCTTCTGGATGTTGGGGATGCCGATCGCCTGCTGCTGGGCGCGCAGCAGGTCGCGCAGGGTCTCCTGGGCGAACTCCACGGTGATCGCGCGGCCGGTGAAGTTGGCGCGCGCGGCCAGGGTGTTGAGCGCGCCTTCCAGGTCGCGCACGTTGGAGCGCATCTTCTTGGCCAGCAGGAACGCGACCTCGTCCGGCACCACGGTGCCGCGCTCGCGCGCCTTGGCCAGCACGATCGCCGCGCGGGTCTCGAAGTCCGGCGGGTCGATCGCCACCGACAGGCCCCAGGCCAGGCGCGACTTCAGCCGCGGCTCCAGGCCGTCCACCTCGCGCGGGTAGCGGTCGCAGGTCATGATGATCTGCTGCCGGCTGTCGAACAGCGCGTTGAAGGTGTGGAAGAACTCTTCCTGGGTGCGGTCCTTGCCGGCGAAGAACTGGATGTCGTCGATCAGCAGCGCGTCGATCTGCTGGAACTGGCGCTTGAACTGGTCGGCGGTCTTCTCCTGCAGCGAGCGGAAGAAGGCGTTGTAGAACTGCTCCGAGCGCAGGTACAGCACGCGCGCGCCCGGGTTGAGGCGGCGCATCTCGTTGCCGGCGGCGAACATCAGGTGGGTCTTGCCCAGGCCGGTGCCGCCGTACAGCAGCAGCGGGTTGTGCGCGCGGTCGCCCGGCTTCTGCGCCGCCTGCCAGGCCGCGGCGCGGCCGAGCTGGTTGGAGCGGCCCTCGACGAAGTTCTCGAAGGTGTAGTGCGGGTCCAGGTTGCCGTTGAACGGCTCGGCCGGGGCGCTGGCGCGCGCCGGGGCCGGCCCGGCGACCGCGGCGGCAGCCGGCACCGGCTCGGCCGGCTTGGGCCGCGAGCCGATCTCCAGGGAGACGTTCAGGTGCCCGGCGAAGTGCTGGGCCAGCTCGCGGATGCGCGCCAGGTAGCGGTCGCGCACCTGCTCGACGATGAAGGCATTGGGGGCATAGAGGACGACGCTGTCGGGGCGCTCCTCGGCCTGCAGGGGTTTGAGCCAGGTATGGACGTCCTCGGCCGGAAGTTCGGCTTCGAGGCGTTCCAGACAGCGGGGCCAGGCATCCATCGGAAAGGCAAAGCTCGTCGGGCGGTGGCCGCGCCGCCGCAAGCGTCGCCGGGCCACCGCATGGGTCGGGTCGGGACGCGCCAGCCTACCATCCGGGCCCGTCTTTTCCCACTGTTATCAACAGGGCATCCACAGGCGCGCGCGCGGCCCGGCGCAGGAGGCATGCACGCGAACTTGACCGAAGTGCCCGCGCTCCCTACACTTTCCGGTTCTTTCGCCCCATTACCGAATCGAGTGCCGCCATGGCCACCAAGCGCACCTTCCAGCCCAGCAACCTCAAGCGCAAGCGCGACCACGGCTTCCGTGCCCGCATGAAGACCGCCGATGGCCGCAAGGTCCTGGCGCGTCGTCGTGCCAAGGGCCGCAAGCGCCTGAGCGCCTGATTCGCCTCGCGGCCCCATCTTCCGGACCCCGGGCCGCTGCGATCTTCCGCGAGATGACCACGGACCCGCGCGCGCGATTCCCTCGCAGCGCCCGGGTCCGTTCGCGCGTGGAGTATTCCCGCGTGTTCGAGGGCGGCCGCCGCCTCGGCGACGCCCTGCTCGGCCTGCACTGGTTGCCCGGCGACGGCGAGCCGCGCCTGGGCCTGGCGGTGTCGCGCAAGGTCGATCCGCGCGCGGTCGGCCGCAACCGGATCAAGCGCGTGCTGCGCGACGACTTCCGCCACCTGCGCCTGCATCTGGCGCCTGGCGATTACGTGGTCGTGGCCCGTCCGGGCGCGGCGCGCGCCGGCAACGGGCAGCTCCGGCAGGCGTTCCAGCGCCTGCTGCGCAAGGCCGGCGCATTGCCGGGCCCGGCCCGCGGCGGCACAATGCCGGCGCCTCCTCCTTCCGCTTCTCCCTCCGATTCCTTGCCGGACCTTCCCTCCGGCTGAGCCTGCCTGCCCTGATGAACCAGACCCGCGTATTCCTGATCCTCGCCTGGCTGATGGTGGCCGTCCTGCTGTGGATGGAATGGGGCAAGGAGCAGGCCGCACCGCCGGCCTCCGCGTCCGCCCCCACCACCGCCGTGGCCGAGGAGGCGGTGCCGCAGCCGGTGGCCGCGGTCCCGGCCGACGGTTCGGTCCCGGCCGCCACCGCGCCGGCCCCGGCCGTGGCCGCCACCCCGGCGGCGGCGTCCGCGCAGCGGGTCACCGTGAGCAGCGACGTGCTGCGCCTGGTGCTGGACGGCGGCAGCGTGGTCCAGGCCGACCTGCTGCAGTTCCCGCGCAGCCGCACCGGCGATGGCACCCCGGTGCGCCTGTTCGACGCCGACCCGACGCATTTCTATGCGGCGCAGAGCGGCTGGGTCAGCGCCAGCGGCGGCGCCCCCACCCACCTGTCCGGCTTCGTCCCGGCCGAGGCGCAGCGCGAGTACGCGCTGGCCGAGGGCGCGGACACGGTCGAGGTGCCGTTCCTGTGGCAGGGCGACAACGGCGTGCAGATCCGCCGCACCTACGTGCTGTCGCGCGGCGACTACGCGGTGACCGTGCGCGACGAGGTGGTCAATGCCGGCAGCGCGCCGTGGCAGGGCCAGGTCTACCGCCAGCTGGTGCGCAAGCCGCCGGTGATCGAGCGCGGCTACACCAGCCCCGAGTCCTTCAGCTTCAACGGCGCCGCCTGGTACGACGGCAGCTACGACCGCCGCAAGTTCGACGAGGACTACCTGGAGGACGGCAAGCTCAACCTGCAGGCCAGCAACGGCTGGGTGGCGATGCTGCAGCACCACTTCTTCAGCGCCTGGCTGCCGGCCGGCCAGCAGGCGGCGGGCACGATCTCGCTGGACAAGGTGGGCGACCGCGCGCTGGTGCGCGAGGTGGCCAACCCGCTGGTGGTCGCCCCGGGCAGCTCCGCCACCGCCGAGGCGCGCCTGTACGTCGGTCCGAAGCTTGTGTCGCAGATCCGCGCCCAGGGCGTGCCCGGCCTGGAACGCGCGGTGGACTACAGCCAGTTCACCATCCTCGCCCTGCTCGGCGAAGGCCTGTTCTGGGTGCTGAGCCACCTGTACGACCTGTTCGGCAACTGGGGCTGGGCCATCATCGGCCTGGTGGTGGTGGTCAAGGCGCTGATGTATCCGCTGTCGGCCGCCCAGTACAAGAGCTTCGCCAAGATGCGCAAGTTCCAGCCGCGCATCCAGCAGCTGAAGGAGCGCTATGGCGAGGACCGCCAGAAGTTCCAGATGGCGATGATGGAGCTGTACAAGAAGGAGAAGATCAACCCGATGGGCGGCTGCCTGCCGATCCTGGTGCAGATGCCGGTGTTCCTGGCGCTGTACTGGGTGCTGGTGGAGTCGGTGGAGCTGCGCCACGCGCCGTGGATCCTGTGGATACAGGACCTGACCGCGCGCGATCCGCTCTTCATCCTGCCGGTGATCAACGTCGCGGTGATGTGGTTCACCCAGAAGCTGCAGCCGGCCGCCGGCATGGATCCAATGCAGCAGAAGATGATGCAGTTCATGCCGCTGGTGTTCGGCGTGATGATGGCCTTCTTCCCCGCCGGCCTGGTCCTGTACTGGGTGACCAACGGCGCGCTGGGCCTGCTGCAGCAGTGGTGGATGATGAAGCGCCACGGCGAGCCGGCGCCCAAGGCCGCCAAGTAAGCTTCCAGGGAACCCGCCGCCAGGCGGGTTTCCTTTGTCCGCCGCCTGCGCCGCGGGAGAATGCGGACGCCCCGTCCCGTTTGCGACCGCCATGACCGCGTCCGACACCATCGCCGCCATCGCCACCGCCCCCGGCGCCGGGGGCGTGGGCATCGTGCGCCTGTCCGGGCCGCGCGCGCTGGCCATCGCCGCCGCCCTGTGCGGGCGCGAGCCGGCGCCGCGCCGCGCCCTGCGCGCGTTCTTCCGCGAGGCCGATGGCGCGGTGATCGACGACGGCATCGTGCTTGCCTTCCCCGGCCCGCACAGCTTCACCGGCGAGGACGTGGCCGAGCTGCAGGCGCATGGCAGCCCGGTGCTGCTGCAGCGCCTGGTCGAGCGTTGCCGCGAGCTGGGCGCGCGCCAGGCGCGGCCGGGCGAGTTCAGCGAGCGCGCCTTCCTCAACGGCAAGCTCGACCTGGTCCAGGCCGAGGCCATCGCCGACCTGATCGCCGCTTCCGACCTGCGCGCCGCGCGCGCCGCGCGCCGTTCGCTGGAAGGCGCGTTCTCGCGCCAGGCCGAGGACATCGCCGCCGAGCTGCTGCGGCTGCGGATCCACGTGGAGGCGGCGATCGACTTCGTCGACGAGCCGATCGAGACCCTGGGCCTGCCCCAGGTGGCCGCCGGCCTGCAGCGGCTGCGCGCCGCGCTGGAGCAGCTGCTGCAGCGGGCCGAGCGCGGCCGCCGCCTGCGCGACGGCCTGCACGCGGTGCTGCTGGGCCGGCCCAACGCCGGCAAGAGCTCGCTGCTCAACGCCCTGGCCGGCGACGCCCGCGCGATCGTGGCCGACGTCGCCGGCACCACCCGCGACGTGCTGCGCGAAGTGGTGCGGATCGACGGCCTGGAACTGCTGCTGGCCGATACCGCCGGCCTGCGCGAGGGCGGCGACGCGATCGAGCGCGAGGGCATGCGCCGCGCCCGCGCCGAGGTCGCGCGCGCCGACCTGGCCCTGCTGGTGCTCGACGCGCGCGACCCGGAGCCGGACCGCGCGCTGCTGGAGGAAGTGGCGCGCGAGGTGCCGCTGAAGCTGTGGATCCACAACAAGGCCGACCTGCTGCCGGCGCCGCCGGCCGGCGACGGGGCGCTGTACGTGTCGGCGCTGACCGGACAGGGCCTGGACGGGTTGCACGCGGCCCTGCGGCGGCTGGCCGCCAGCGGTGCGCCGGAGGCGGCCGAGGGCGAGTTCAGCGCGCGCGCCCGCCACCTGGAGGCGCTGCGCCGTACCCTGCAGGCGGTGGACGCCGCGGCCCTGGAGCTGGAGGCCGGGCAGCTGGAGCTGGCCGCCGAACAGCTGCGCCTGGCCCACGACGCGCTGGGCGGCCTCACCGGCCGCCTCACCGCCGACGAACTGCTGGGCCACATCTTCTCCAGCTTCTGCATCGGCAAGTAGGCGCGCCGGCGCGGCCGACGAACGCTTGTGCGCGGCCGACGCGCGGTTGACAATCGGGGACATACGGCGCGATACGGGGAGCCGTATTCCGTAGTCAAACGGGTTCCACCACGGGGGAGTACAGATGACCTTGACGATTCCGCCGGGTTCGCGGTTCGTGGCCTGCCTGCTGCTGGCCGCCGCACTCGGTGCATGTTCCAAGCAGGAAGAAACCGCCGCCGGCGCCAGCGCCGGGGCTCCTTCCGCCCAGGCCGGGGCCGAGGCCGCGCCGGCGCCGGCGGTGGCCGCCAAGGTCCAGGGGATGGGCGCGGAGGAATTGCGCGAGCTGGCCACCCGGGCCCTGCGCGAGAACCGCATGTATGCCCCGGCCGGCGACAACGCGATGGAGTACTACCTGGCCCTGCGCGACAAGCTGCCCGACGACGCCACCGTCGCCAGCGCGCTGACCGACCTTATGCCGTACACCGTGATCGCCGCCGAGCAGGCGGTGAACCGCGAGCAGTTTGACGAGGCCCAGCGCCTGGTCGGGCTGATCGAGAAGGCCGATGCCGGCAACCCGGCGCTGCCGCGCATCCGCCAGAGCATCTCCAGCGGCCAGCAGGCCGTGGCCAAGCGCAGCGAGGCCGAAGCGGCCCGCGCCCGCGCCGAGGCCGAGGCGCGCCAGGTCGCCGAGCGCCAGCGCATCGCCCAGCAGCAGGCCGCCGAGGCCGAGGCGGCGCGCCGGCTGGCCGAACAGCAGGAAGCCGCGCGCCTGGCCGCCGAGCGCGAGGCCGCCGCCCGCCGCGAGGCCGAGCAGCGCGAAGCCGCCGCCCGCCAGGCCGCCGCGCAGCAGCAGTCGCGCCCGGCGACCACCCAGCAGGCCCCGGCGCCGCGTCCGCTGCGCCCGATCAGCATGCCGGCTCCGCGCTACCCGCCCGACGCCCTGCGCGCCGGCACCTCCGGCGAGGTGCTGGTGGAGTTCACCGTCGGCACCAGCGGCGAGGTCACCGACGTGCGCGTGGTGCGTTCCAACCCGCCGCGCGTCTTCGACCGCGAGGCGATGAACGCGGTGCGCCGCTGGAAGTACGAGCCGATCGATGCTCCGGTCACCACCCGCCGCACCCTGGCCTTCACCCCGAACGAGTAAGCGCGCGGGACAAGGCCAAAGGAAAGGCCCGGCAAGCGCCGGGCCTTTTCCGTTTCCGCCGGTGGATGGCGGTGCCTCAGGTGGAGATCGCCAGCTTCTCCTGGCGGTAGCGCAGCACCGCCGCGCCCCACAGCAGCAGGGCCAGGCCCAGGCTGCAGCCGAGGTAGATCGCCCACTCCCGCGGACTCACCGCCTCGGAGCGGATGATCCGCAGCAGCATCTGGTTCTGCGCCAGGAACGGCACCGCGAACTGCCAGGCCTCGGTCTTCACCGGGTTGGCCATCAGCACCAGGCTGGGGATCATCGGCAGCAGCATCAGCCAGGTGATGTGGCTCTGCGCCTCCTTCAGGCTCTTGGCCGAGGCCGCCAGCAGGGTCAGCAGCGAGGTGCCGACCAGCAGGATCGGCAGCAGCACGAACAGCATCTTGGCGATCGCCAGCATCGACACGTCCATCTGCCGGGTGATGCCGGTGGCCATCAGCGCGGAGGACTTCAGCGCCAGCAGCGACAGCAGCAGCGTGGCCAGGCCGAGGATGCAGGCGGCCGCGATCTTGCCGCTGACGATCGCCCCGCGCGCGGCCGGGGTGGCCAGCAGCGGTTCCAGCGACTGCCGCTCGCGTTCGCCGGCGGTGGCGTCCAGCACCAGGGCCATGCCGCCGAGGAAGCCGGTGAGGATCATGAAGTACGGCAGGATGAAGGCCAGCACCCGGCCGCGCCTGGCGGCGTCGGTGGCCACGTCGCGGGTGCCCGGGTTGAGCGCCTGCGCCACCGAGGCATCCACGCCGCGCGCCAGCAGGCGCAAGGCGCCGACCTGGGCGCCGTAGGCGCGCAGCGCGCCCTGCACGCGGCTGGCGGGGATGGCCGAGTCGCGCTGGGTGGTATCCACCAGCACCTCCACCAGCGCGGGGCGGCCGGCGCGCCAGTCCGCGGCGAACTCCTCGGGGATGTGCATGCCCACCTCAACCCGCTGCTCGCGGATGGCCTGCTCCAGGTCCTCCGGCGCCGGCACCGCGCGGATGCCCTGGGTGGCGAGGAACGCCACCAGGTTCGGTGCGCGCTCCAGGCCGATGGTGGGCACCTCCAGCTCCTTCTCGCTCTGGGTGCGCAGCTTCTTCTCGGTCAGCGCGCCCATGCCCAGCATGATCGCCGGGAACAGCAGCGGTCCCATCACCAGGGTCAGCACCAGGGTGCGGCGGTCGCGCAGGATGTCGCGCAGTTCCTTGCACATCACGATCCACATGGTGGTCAGCGCGTTCATGCCTGCAGGCCCTCCCCGGAACCGATCACCTTGACGAAAGCATCTTCCAGGCTCGCTTCGCCGGTCTGCGCGCGCAGCTCGTCGGCGGTGCCGGCGGGGACCACCTGGCCCTTGGCGATGATGACGATGCGGTCACACAGCGCCGCCACCTCCTGCATGATGTGGCTGGAGAAGATCACGCAGCGGCCCTCGTCGCGCAGGCGGAACAGGAACTGGCGCATGGCGCGGGTGGTCATCACGTCCAGGCCATTGGTCGGCTCGTCCAGGATCACGTTGCGCGGGTCGTGCACCAGGGCGCGGGCGATCGCGGTCTTGGTGCGCTGGCCCTGGGAGAAGCCCTCGGTCTGGCGGTCGAGGATGTCGTCCATGTCCAGCGCCGCCGACAGCGTGGCGATGCGCTCGGCGGTGCGTGCGGCGGACATGCCGTGCAGGCGCGCGAAGTAGGCGATGTTCTCGCGCGCGGTCAGGCGCTTGTAGATGCCGCGCGCGTCCGGCAGCACGCCCAGGGCGCGGCGCACCGCCATCGGGTCGCGCGCCGGGTCGATCCCGTCGACCTCGATCTGGCCGCGGTCCGGGCGCATCAGCGTGTAGAGCATGCGCAGGGTGGTGGTCTTGCCGGCGCCGTTGGGGCCGAGCAGGCCGGTGATCTGGCCGTCGCGGGCCTCGAAGCCCACGCCGGACACGGCCTGCACCGTGCCGGTGCGGGTCCTGAAGCTCTTGTGGAGGTCTCGGGCGACGATCATCGCTGAACTCCGTGGTGGTGGTCGTGGCGCATCAGGGCTCCCATCCGTTGAAGCTGGTGAAAGGGGGGACGTAACTCATGCTCGCCAGGCAGGACGCATCCAGGGCCTTGGCGTCGGCGCTTTCGATGAACTGCCCGAGCAGGCGCGGCATGCAGCCCAGGCCCAGGGTGCCGTGGCCCTGGCCCTGCAGCACCAGGTGGCGGCCGTTGGGCAGGCCCTGCAGCACGCGCTCGGCGTAGCGCGGCGGGGTGACCGGGTCCATCTCGCCGGACAGCAGCAGCGCCGGGACCCCGGACTGCAGCGGCGCGGTGAAGTCGTCCGGGCGCGTGCCGTGCGGCCAGGCCTCGCAGGCGGCGAAGAACATGCGCGCCACCTGCGGTCCCAGCAGGGTGCCTTCGGCGCTGGCGGCCGCCTCGTGCTGGCGGTCGGCGTCCTCGGCGCAGATCACCGACCACTGCATGCCGACCGCCATCTGCTGGGCGGTGCCGCGCGCCATCAGCTCCGACAGCGACTTCAGCGGCGCGTAGCGCCCGTGCGCGGCCTCGTCCAGCACCAGCGGCAGCAGCGCCGCGGTCTGCGGCATGTACGAGAACATGAAGGCCAGCCCGGTGACGGTGCCGGCGTCGACCCGGCCCTTGAGGCTCTCGCCGCTGGCCGGATCGCGGTACTCGACCTCCACCGGCGCCTGCTCCAGGCGCCCGACCAGCTGCCGCAGCTGCGCCTGCGGATCCTGCGGGAAGCGCTCCGCGCATGCCGGCAGCTCGCGGCAGCGCCCGGCCTGCAGCGCCAGCGCGTCCTCGAAGGTGCGCGCGAATTCGCCGCCGACCACCAGGTCGTTGGGCGCCACGCCGTCGAGCACGATGCTGCGCACGTGCTGCGGATGGCGGCGGGCGTAGTGCTGCGCCACCCGGGTGCCGTAGGACGCGCCGACCAGGTTGACCTGCTCGGCGCCGATGGCACGGCGCACCGCCTCCAGGTCGGCCACCGCCGCGGTGGTGGTGTAGAAGCGCGGGTCGGCGCGGTCGGCGACCTGCGCCGCGCATTCGCGCGCCAGCCCGACCACGGCGGCGAAGGCGGCCTCGGTGTCGCGCGGATCCAGCCCGTCCAGCGAGCCACGCTCGCATTGCAGGAGGTTGGAACCGCCGGTGCCGCGCTGGTCCACCAGCACGACGTGCCGCTGCCGGCGCACCTCGGCAAAGGCCGGATCCAGCAGCGGCCACACCTGCAGCGCCGACTGTCCCGGGCCACCGGCGAGGAAGAACACCGGGTCCGCGGCATCGGCGCCGTCCTCGGTGGGCGGCAGCCAGGCGATGTTGAGCGCGATCCGGCGGCTGCCGGCATCGTCCGGGTCCTCGGGCACCTCGTAGCGGGTGCAACGCGCCTGCACGCTGCGGCCGGCCACGCCGCCGGCCAGGGTGCACGGCTCGAACACCAGTTCGCCGTAGCGGTTGTCGTCCTGCGGCGGGGCCGGGGTGGCGCCGCCGCCGCAGCCGGCGAGCGCGAGCGCGGTGGCTGCGGCGAGCGGGATCAGTGTCTTGCGGGTCTTCATGGGATGGGCCCGTTCAACGAAGGGTGGAAGGGATGCGGCGCTCAGGCCTCGTCGGGGACGAACACGTCCTCGATCCGGCGCCCGAACAGCCGCGCGATGCGGAACGCCAGCGGCAGGCTGGGGTCGTACTTGCCGGTCTCCAGGGCGTTGACCGTCTGCCGGGACACCTCCAGGCGCTCGGCCAGTTCGCCCTGGGACCAGCCCCGTTCCTCGCGCAGCGCACGCAGGTGGTTCTTCATCGCCCGGTACCGGTCACTGGTAGCGGCGCATGACCAGGAACTTGGCCACGCCGTAGGTGGCGCACAGCAACGGGAACACCCAGATCATCACGGCCGCGGCGGGCAGATCGATGACCTTCGCGGCCTGGAGGAAGCCGCCAGACATGTACAGCAGCGCAACCAGCGCCGTGGCGATGCTCACCGCTTCCAGCTCGATGCGCTGCTGCATCTCGTCCGCGTCGCGGATGTAGCGCACCATCGCGCGCAGCACGAAGGCGATGGGCGGCACCGGCAGCAGCGCGACCAGTGCCCGTAGCGGGCCTTCCGGCCCACCGTCCCTGAGCACGGACACGGTGGCCACCACCATGACCATGTACGCAGCCATCGCCAGCAGGATTTCCCGGGTGTAGCGCCGGCGCAGGTCGGCCGGAGCCGCCTCGTACAGGGCCGGCAGGCGCCAGCGGATCAGGCCGCTGGCCAGCGAACCGACGCCGATGCTGACCAGCATCACCGAGGCGATGTCGGCGATGCGCTCCGGCAGCAGCGGCTTGGCCGCCAGGCCGAGCGCGATGGCGACGATCCCGCCGAGCAGCCAACCAACCGCGGGTTTCAGTGCGTCCATGGGGCCCTGCTCCGCAGTGCGCTGGCGAAGGCGGAAACAACGCCCTCCTTCGAAGCGGCCCCGGCGATGCCGGCGCCGACGAAAGCCAGGCCGATGCCGGGGAATCCGATGCCGCCGATGTGCTTCCTGCCGGGCATGTCCACTCCCTGTAAAGCGTGCTTGACAGGTGGACGATAGGGCCGTCCCCCGGGCCTGTCAAGTACCCTTTACAGCAGCGTGCAGGCGCCGGCGGCAGGGCCGCACATGGGCACCCGCGGCATCACTTGTTGCTGACGTACTTCTCCCGGCGGATCTGCGCCGCCCCGAACCCCATGCCCTTCAGCGCCTCGAAGGTCGCGTCCACCATCTCCGGGTTGCCGCACAGGTAGGCGATGTCGCGCGCCGGATCCGGGACGAACTCCGGCAGCTGCTGCTGCACGTAGCCGTGGCGCACGTCCGCATGCGCATGCGGGGAACCCGTCCCGGGCAGCTCGCGCGACAGGCATGGCACGTAGCGGAACTGCGGGTGCGCGTCGGCGAACGCGCGGAAGTCGTCGGCGTACAGCAGCTCGCCGGGCGTGCGCGCGCCGGCCAGCAGCACCACCTCGATGCCGCGCTCGGCGATCAGCCCGGCCAGCACCGGCAGCATCGAACGGTACGGGGTCACGCCGGTGCCGGTGCCGATCAGCAGGTAGCGCGCGTTGCGGTCGCCGGGCATCAGGCAGAAGCGACCGTAGGGCCCGCTGGCGTTCACCCGCCCGCCGATCTCCAGGGCCTCGAACAGCGCGGTGGCCGCGCCGCCGGGGACGTGGCTGACCGCGATCTCCACCGCCTCGCCCGGGCCCATCGCGTGGTCGTGGATGGTGGCCAGGGAGTAGCTGCGCCGCGCCGGCGTGCCATCGGCGTAATCGAAGTGGATCTGGATGAACTGGCCGGGCACGAAGTCCAGCGGTTGGCCATCGTCGCGCGCCAGCACGTAGTGGCCGATGGTGGGCGCGAGCATGCGGCGCTCGACGAGGCGGAGCGGGAACTGGACGGGCACGGTATTCGTTTCGGGACAGTGTGTGCCGGGCGGCTTCCCGGCTGCGACCTATAATAGCCGCAGCTCCGTGCAAGCGCCTTCCAGGCGCGAAAGGCCTCATGACCCCACACTCTCCCGAGGCAGCGGCTCCGGCGCTGCGCGTACGCGAACTGCGCAAGACCTACGGCAACGGCGTGGAGGCGCTCAAGGGCGTCTCCCTGGACGTGGCGCCGGGCGACTTCTTCGCCCTGCTCGGCCCCAACGGCGCCGGCAAGTCGACCCTGATCGGCATCGTCAGCTCGCTGGTCAACCCGACCAGCGGTAGCGTCGAGGTGTTCGGCACCGACCTGGTCTCGCGCCGCAGCGAGGCCATGCGCCTGGTCGGCCTGGTGCCGCAGGAAATCAACTTCAACCTGTTCGAGCAGCCGTACGACATCCTGGTCAACTACGCCGGGTTCTACGGCATCCCGCGCGAGGAGGCCGGCCCGCTGGCCGAGCAGGAGCTGCGCCGCGCCCACCTGTGGGACAAGGCGCGGGTGATGAGCCGCACCCTGTCCGGCGGCATGAAACGCCGGCTGATGATCGCGCGGGCGATGATGACCCGGCCGCGGCTGCTGATCCTGGACGAGCCCACCGCCGGCGTGGACATCGAGATCCGCCGCGACATGTGGCGCGTGCTGCGCGAGATCAACGCCGCCGGCACCACCATCATCCTCACCACGCACTACCTGGAGGAAGCGGAGAGCCTGTGCCGCAACCTCGCCATCATCGACCGCGGCACCATCGTCGAGCAGGGGCCGATGCGCGCGCTGCTGGCCAAGCTGGACGTGGAAGGCTTCCTGTTCGACATCGACGGCGAGCTGCCGGCCCGGCTGCCGGAGATCGAGGGCACCACCCTCGTGGCGCTGGACGCCCACACCCTGGACCTGGACATGCCCCGCGCCATGGACCTCAACCGCGTGTTCGCCGCGTTCGACGCGGCCGGCATCCGCATCCGCTCGATGCGCACCAAGAGCAACCGCCTGGAGGAGCTGTTCGTGCGGCTCACCGGCCAGAAGGAGGCCGCATGAGCAGCACGCCGCTGGCATCCAGGTCGCCGCGCGCCGCCAACTGGGTGGCGCTGGGCACCATCGTCCGCCGCGAGGTCAACCGCATCCTGCGCATCTGGGGCCAGACCCTGGTGCCGCCGGCGATCACCATGACCCTGTACTTCCTGATCTTCGGCGGCCTGATCGGCTCGCGGATCGGCGACATGGGCGGCTACAGCTACATGGAGTTCATCGTCCCCGGCCTGGTGATGATGAGCGTGATCCAGAACAGCTACGGCAACATCTCCTCCTCGTTCTTCGGCGCCAAGTTCGGCCGCCACGTCGAGGAGCTGCTGGTCAGCCCGATGCCCAACTGGGTGATCCTCGGCGGCTACGTGGCCGGCGCGGTGCTGCGCGGCCTGATGGTCGGCGCGATCGTGCTGCTGATCGCCATGTGCTTCACCAAGGTGCGCATCCCGCATCCGCTGGTCACCCTGAGCACGGTGCTGCTGGGCGCGACCATCTTCTCCCTGGCCGGCTTCGTCAACGCGGTCTACGCGCGCAAGTTCGACGACATCGCCATCGTCCCGACCTTCATCCTCACCCCGCTGACCTACCTGGGCGGCGTGTTCTATTCGGTCAAGCTGCTGCCGCCCTGGGCCGAGGCGGCCACCCACGCCAACCCGATCTTCTACATGGTCAATGCCTTCCGCTTCGGCCTGCTCGGCAGCACCGACGTGCCGCTGTGGGTGGCCTATGCGCTGATGCTGGGCTTCGTGGCGGCGCTTTCGGCGGTCTCGCTGCTGCTGCTGCGCCGTGGAGTTGGCCTGAGGAGCTGAGTCCATGCGCATCCTCGTGCTTGGCGCCGGCGGTACCGGCGGTTACTTCGGTGGACGCCTGGCCCAGGGTGGCGCCGACGTCACCTTCCTGGTGCGCCCTGCCCGGGCCGCGCTGCTGCGCGAACGCGGCCTGCGCATCCGCAGCCCGCTGGGCGATGCCGACCTGCAGGTGGCCACGCTTACCGCGGAGGAGCTGCCGGCCGCGGTCGCGCGCCAGCCGTTCGACCTGGTGCTGCTGTCGTGCAAGGCCTACGACCTGGACAGCGCGATCGAGGCGGTGGCCCCGGCGATGGCGGCGGGCACGACGCTGATGCCGATCCTCAACGGCCTGCAGCACTACCCCGTGCTGGACGCGCGCTTCGGCCGCGACAACGTGCTCGGCGGACTGTGCTTCATCAGCGCGACCCTGGGCGGGGACGGTTCGATCCTGCACCTGGGCCGCCCGGCCTCGATCACCTTCGGCGAGCGCGACGGCGGCGGCAGCGCGCGCGTCGAGGCCTTTGCCGCGCTGTGCGCGCAGGCCGCGATCGAGTACCGCGCCAGCACCAATATCGGCCAGGAGCAGTGGATCAAGTTCAGCTTCCTCGCCGCGCTGGCCGCCGGCACCTGCCTGGTGCGCGCCAGCGTGGGCGACATCGTTGCCGGCGAAGGCGGCGCGGAGCTCATGGCGGCGCTGCACGACGAATGCCTTGCCGTGGCCGCCGCCGAAGGCCAGCCGGTGCCCGAAAAGGCGCGCGGGATCGCCCGCGCCAGCCTCGTGCAGGAAGGTTCGGACGTGAAGGCCTCGATGCTGCGCGACCTGGAAGGCGGCAGGCCGGTGGAAGCGGCGCATATCGTCGGCGACATGTGGCGCCGCGCGAGGTCGCACGGCCTGCAGGCACCGCTGCTGCAGGCGGCGTGGGTGCACCTGCAGGCCTACCAGCGCCTGCGCGGCGGCTGAGCCTGCGTCGGCGCGCGGCGTTGCGCCGTGTGCCGATGCACCCACGGCGGCGTGCGTATCCGCGACGGGCGTCACGCCGCGCGGCGCTGCTTGCGGAACGTTAACGGCCTTCCTGCTATCGGTGTCCCCTTCCTGCGGCCCGATGGAGGAACGATGTCCCCACCGCCGACGCCTGGAGCGACGACTTGAACCCCGGCGCCGCGTGCTGTGGCGTCATCCTGCTGTCCGCATGCGTGGCCGGCTGCGGGGGGACCGCCGGTGGCGATCCAGGCGTGGACACCGCTTCGCAGGCCAGCGCCGCCATGGACCCTGCCGCCGATGCGCGCGCCAGGCTGCCCGCGCTGCACGTCGTGCTGGCCTGGGAACACCTGGTGGCCGGCCGCAACCCGCAACAGCACGATTACGACGGGCGCATGGCCGCGTGCGCGGAGGCCGGCTGGCCGGCACGGCCGCTCGCGGCGGAGGAACGCGCCCGGCTCGGTACCGGCCGGGTGGAGATCATGGTCGACGCGCGGCGCCAGCGCGTGCGCCAGACCATGTGGACCGTGGGTATGGACGAAGCGCTTCCGGACCACGAGGCGGTGTGCCACCCGCGCCTGCGCGAGGAGCTGCTGGAGTACGAAGCGCACCCGGATGACCGGCGCTTCCTGCCGCTGGATGGAGAGCAGCTGGCCGCGGACGAGGCCCTGGCCACCTCGATCGGCTGGCGCAGGGACGGAAGCGGCCAGGTTGGCGGCCAGGACTGCGTGCGCTGGCAGTCCGACCGCCAGGAGGTATGCATGTGGAGCGGTGGTACCGGCTGGGGTATCGGGCTGCTTCCGCTGGACCTGCGCGGCTGCAACGGAATGCCGCTGGACCATTACCTCGGCGCCATCCCCCTGCAGTCGAAGTCGCTGGATGGCAGCGGCTGCAACCTGGAACTGCAGTCCTTCAGCCTTGGCCGCGGCCTGTTGCCCGCCGATCCGTCCGGGGCCGGCGGCCAGTGAGGCCGGCCGGATCGTGCACCTGTCGCCTGCCCGCCCCCGGCCGATGCGCCGCGGGTGCCGCCCGCGGCCCGTTCCATCCGCCGGGTCCGCCGATCCGGCCCGCCTTCACCACCAAGCCCTGGGAGGCTGCATGAAGAACCTCGAGCTGAAATCCGGCGCGCTTGCGCTGGCCATCCTGCTGGCCGCCGGCGCCTGCAACCGCGAACAGCCCGCGCCCGACCCGGGCTCCGCCGATGCCGCCCAACCAGCGGCCGGCGGCGGGGCAGCGTCGCTGGACGACCCCGGGGCCGAGCAGCACCGCAACATGGTGCGCGCGGGCGCCGCCTTGTACGTGGCGCCGGAGTTCTGCGGCCTCCAGTACGACGATGCCGAGCGTGCACGGATGCGCGAGCAGCAGGAACAGCTCACCGTCGAGCGGGGCCACATGGGCGCCGCGCAGTTCGATGCGATCTTCGACGCCGGCATCGACGAGGCACGCGAGGCCTTTGCCAATGCCTCGCCCGAGGAGTTGAAGCAGACCTGCGACACGATCAGGGCGATGCACGGGGCGGCGCCGCAGGGCTGACCCGCAAGATTGCGGGGGCGGCCGCCCGGGCGGCCGCGCTCAGCCGGGCAGGCGGAAGAAAGCGCGCGCCGCCGCGGTGCTGCTGGCGGCGGTGGTCGCCGGATCCTCGCCGCGGTCGCGCGCCAGTTCCTCGACGATGTGCGGGAGGAAGGACGGCTCGTTGCGACGGTCCTTCGGCATGGGCCTGAGCGTGCGCGGCAGCAGGTAGGGCGCGTCGGTCTCCACCATCAGGCGGTTGGCCGGGATGTTCTTCACCAGCTCGCGCAGGTGCTGGCCGCGGCGCTCGTCGCACAACCAGCCGGTGATGCCGATGTACCAGTCCTGGTCCAGGTAGTCGAACAGCTCCTCGCGCGTGCCGGTGAAGCAGTGCACCACCGCCGGGCCGTGGCGGCCGTCGAACTGCTTCATCACCGCCATGAAGTCCGCGTGGGCGTCGCGCTGGTGCAGGAACAGCGGCTTGGGATTGCCGGCCGCGGCCAGGTCGGCGGCGATCTGCAGCTGCTGTTCGAACGCCTTGCGCTGCGCCGGCCGCGGGGAGAAGTCGCGGAAGTAGTCCAGCCCGCACTCGCCGACCGCCACCACCTCCGCGTGCGCATGCAGCGCGCGCAGCTCGGCGTCGCATTCGGCGGTGTACTCGGTGGCGTGGTGCGGATGCACCCCGGCGGTGGCGTAGAGCACGCCCGGATGGCGCCGCACCAGTTCCAGCGCCAGCGGGTTGTGCTCGCGGCTGGCGCCGGTCACCACCATCTGGACCACCCCGGCCTCGCGCGCGCGCTGCAGCACCGCGTCCAGGTCGCGCTCGAAGCTTTCGTGGGTCAGGTTGGCGCCGATGTCGATCAGGTGCATGGAGCGGTCTTGCGATTCGCGGTGGGCCCGCATTCTAGCCGGGCACCACGGCCGGGCCCGTGCATCGCCGATAATGCGCCCCGGTTCCCAACGAGACCCAGCACGGCCGCGTCGCATGGCGCGGCTTCGAACGCCGGCCCATGGAATTCCCCATCACCCCGCTGCTGCCCGCGATCCGGGACAGCCTTGCCGCGCAGCCACGCCTGGTCCTCGAGGCACCGCCCGGCGCCGGCAAGACCACCCAGGTGCCGCTGGCCCTGCTTGCTGCGCCCTGGCTGGAGGGGCGGAAGATCGTGATGCTGGAGCCGCGCCGGGTGGCCGCGCGCAGCGCCGCCGGGTTCATGGCCCGGCAGCTGGGCGAGGAGGTGGGCGGCACGGTCGGCTACCGCATCCGCTTCGAGAACAAGGTGTCCGCGCGCACCCGGATCGAGGTCGTCACCGAAGGCATCCTCACCCGCATGATCCAGGACGACCCGCTGCTGGAAGGCATCGGCGCCCTGCTGTTCGACGAGTTCCACGAGCGCCACCTGTCGGCCGACCTGGGCCTGGCCCTGGCCCTGGACGTGCAGGCGCAGCTGCGCGAGGACCTGCGCATCGTGGTGATGTCCGCGACCCTGGACGGCGAGCGCCTGGCGCGCTTCCTCGATGCGCCGCGCCTGTCCAGCGAGGGCCGTTCCTTTCCGGTTGAGGTCAGCCACTTCCCCGCGCGCCGCGACGAGTCGCTGGAGGCGCAGGCGCGGCGCGCGGTCGAGCAGGCCCTGGCCCAGCATCCGGGCGACGTGCTGGTGTTCCTGCCCGGGCAGCGCGAGATCGCGCGGGTCGGCACGGCACTGGATGCCGCCTCCCTGCCGGCCGACGTGGAAGTACAGGCCCTGCATGGCGAACTGCCGGTGGAGCAGCAGTCGCGCGTGCTGCAGCCGGCGCCCGACGGCCGTCGCCGGGTGGTGCTGGCGACCAACGTGGCCGAGTCCTCGGTGACCCTGCCCGGGGTGCGGGTGGTCATCGACTCCGGCCTGGCGCGCGAACCGCGCTTCGATCCGGTCAGCGGCTTCTCGCGGCTGGAGGCGGTCCCGATCTCCCAGGCATCGGCCGACCAGCGCGCCGGCCGTGCCGGGCGCGTCGCCCCCGGCGTGGCCTGGCGGCTGTGGCCGCAGTCGCAGCGGCTGGAGGCGCAGCGGCGGCCGGAGATGGCCCAGGTCGAACTGGCCGGGCTGGCGCTGGAACTGGCCGCCTGGGGCAGCGACGAGCTGCGCTTCGTCGATCCGCCGCCGCCCGGTGCACTGGCCTCGGCGCGCGAGCTGCTGCAGCGGCTCGGCGCGCTGGAGGGCGGATCCATTACCGCGGCCGGCCGGAAGATGCTGGAACTGGGCACCCATCCACGACTGGCGGCGATGCTCCTGGCCGCGCGCGGCGCGCGCGGACAGGCCCTGGCTGCGGACCTGGCCGCCCTGCTGGAGGCGCGCGACCCCCTGCGCAGCCGCAGCGACGCCCTGGCCGAACGCTGGCGCGCGCTGGCCGCGTTCCGCGGTGGACGCATGCCGGCCGATGCCAGCCGTTCCGCGCTGGCGGCGATCGATGCCGCCGCCCGCCAGTGGCGCCGGCGCCTGCGCTGCGAGTCCACGCCGCCGGCGGAGATCGAGGCCCACGAGCTGGGCGACCTGCTGGGCCATGCCTTCCCCGACCGCATTGCCGCCCGGCATCCGGCCGATCCGCTGCGCTACCAGCTGGCCAACGGCCGCATGGCCCGCCTGTTCGAGGACAGCGCCCTGCGCGGCGAGCCCTGGCTGGTGGCCACCGAGCTGCGCTTCGAGCCGCGCGGCGACGCCCTGCTGCTGCGCGCCGCGCCGGTGGACGAGGCCCGCCTGCGCGCCGACTTTTCCGACCGCTTCGTCGAGGAGGAAGGCGCGGTCTGGGATGCCGAGCGCCGCGCCCTGGTCGCCCGCCGCGAATCGCGCTTCGACCGCATCGTGCTCGACAGCCGCCCCGCCGGCCGGGTGGATCCGGAACAAGCCGCGCAGGCGCTGACCAACGCCGTGCGCGAACTGGGCCTGGAGGCCTTGCCGTGGACCGAAGGCCTGCGCCAGTGGCAGGCGCGCGTGGCCTGCCTGCGCGGCTGGATGCCGGAACTGGGGCTGCCCGACCTCACCGACGAGGCCCTGCTGGCCAGCGTCGACGCCTGGCTGCGCCCGGCCTTCGCCGGCAAGACCCGGCTGGACGCGCTGTCCGAGCAGGAACTGGGCGAGGCGCTCAAGTCGCCGCTGGACTGGAACCTGCGCCAGCAGGTGGACCGCCTGGCCCCGGTACGCATTACCGTGCCCTCGGGCATGGACCGGCCGATCGAATACGCGCTGGAGCCGGATGGCACGCCGCGCCCGCCGGTGCTGGCGGTCAAGCTGCAGGAGCTGTTCGGCCTGGCCGACACCCCGCGCATCGCCGACGGCCGCGTGCCGCTGCTGCTGCACCTGCTCTCCCCCGGCGGCAAGCCGCTGCAGGTCACCGGCGACCTGCGCAGCTTCTGGGACAACACCTATCCGGAAGTGCGCAAGGAGATGAAGGGGCGGTATCCCAAGCATCCGTGGCCGGATGATCCGTGGTCGGCGACTGCCACCCACCGGGCCAAACCGCGGGGGACGTAAGGCCTACGTCGCCGGCAGCCACGACGGTGCGCGGCATGGCTGCCGGGCGAGCACGGCGCATGGCCAGTTACTGCTGGCCCCTCCGGTGCTTGCCTGGCCCTGGCCCTAGCGCTGGCCGTGCCGCGCAGCGGCGGGCTGTCGATCGGCAGCCACCGGGGCGGCAAGCTTGCCTTCCGCATGATGTCCGGCTTCGACCGCCACGCACGCTGGAACCGGGCGCGGTGCAGCAGGCCACGGTGTACGAGTGGGTCGCATCGCCATCACTGCCTGCTGGTGTCGCTGGCCTGGCGGGCCAGCCGCAACCGCGGCGGCGCGCCGCAGGCCGCCTGGGCCGGGCGGCTGTCCGTCGCATGAACATGCAGCGGTTGCGGCCGGAACCTGCGCGGCCCGGCCGCGGGCCCTGACGTATCTTGCACGGGTGCCCGCCCACACTGGGCCCCGTCTCCCCATTCCTGAAAGAAGGGATCGCCATGAGCAAGCTCACCATCATCACCGACCGGGCGCTGGAACTGGCCGAGCAGGCCGGCGCCGGCCTGCGCAGCGCGGGCCGCCAGGCGGGTTCGGGCCTGCGCCACGCCGGCGTCGGCGCCGAGCAATGGCTCAAGGCCGGTGCCGCCCTGGGCGCCGCACGCGCCGGCACCCGTGCCGCCGCCACCGTGGTCCGCCGCAATCCCGTGGCCGTGGCCGCCGCTGCCGCCGTGGTCGGTGCCGGCGTGCTGGCCTACGTGATGTACCGCAAGCGCCGCCAGCAGCGCGCAAGCGCCCCGCTGGAGGGCGAGGCCTACCAGGTGCGCGACAACGGCAATGCCCGCGCCCGCGCCAGCGCGCGCCGTACCCACAACATCACCAGTGCGGAGTGACTGGCTCGGGATTGGTGATCCGGGATTCGTGATTCGTGCGGGAGTTCGCGGGAACCGCGGATCCACGGCTCCCGGCTCGCCGCGCCGTTGCCTGGCGCCTCAACGCACCACTTCGCTCCATTGCCCAGGTGGCAGCGGCGTGCCGTCGGCGCCGTGCAAGCGGTGCGGGCCGATCGCCACGCGCACCAGGCGCAGGGTAGGCAGGCCGACCGCGGCGGTCATGCGCCGCACTTGGCGGTTGCGGCCCTCGGTGATCACCAGCTCCAGCCAGGCATCGGGCACGGTCTTGCGGTAGCGCACCGGCGGATCGCGGGGCCACAGCGCCGGCGGCGGGTCCAGGCGCCGCACCTTCGCTGGGCGCGTGGGGCCGTCGTTGAGCACCACGCCTGCGCGCAACGCCTGCAGCTGTTCCTCGCGCGGGTCGCCTTCCACCTGCACCCAGTAGGTCTTGGGCTGCTTGTGCCGCGGATCGGTCAGGCGGTGCGCCAGCGCGCCGTCGTCGGTCAGCAGCAGCAGGCCCTCGCTGTCGTGGTCCAGGCGGCCGGCGGGGTACACGTCCTTCGGCAGGCCGAAGCCGGCCAGGGTCGGGCGCGGCGGCTGGCTGCGGTCGGTGAACTGGCAGAGCACCCCGTAGGGCTTGTTGAAGGCGATCAGCATCGGGGTGCGGCGGAACCTCAGTCGGCCAGGCCGACGCCACCGAGCGGCCGGGTGATCCAGTGCGAGTCGAAGCCGGCAATCAGCGGCCGCGCGCGGGCGATGGCGTCGCGCACGGCCGGCAGCTGCAGCGAGGCCTGGTGGCTTTGCGCATTGTCCCAGACCTCGGTGATCCACAGCGCGTCCGCGTCCTCGGTGTCCTCGGCCACCACGTAGGCCAGGCAGCCGGGCATGGAGGTGGTGGACTCCAGCAGGATCGCCGCCAGCGCCTCGCGCTGGCCGGGCTGGGCCCGCAGTTTTCCGATCAGTCCGTGCATGGATGCGTCTCCTCCGGCGGCCAGCGCCGGCGCCAGGGGCATGGCGGCCAGTCCGGCCGCCAGCGTGGTGAGGAAGGTGCGGCGGTGCATGGCAGCGCGCCCTGGGGGGATGAAGAACCTGGTGGCGTTGAGAGGGCGGGCCACGGCCCCCCGCCCCCACCCTTCATTTCATTCCCGGGGCGGCTTGACGAAGCGCAGGGTCATGCGGTCGCTTTCGCCGATCGCCTGGTACTTGCCGCGGTCGGCCTCGTCGTGGCGGTTGGTCGGCGGCAGGGTCCATACGCCGTTGGGGTGGTCCTTGGTGTCGCGGGGATTGGCATTGACCTCGCTGCTGCCGTCCAGCACGAAGCCGGCGGCCTCGGCCAGGGCGATGACCTGGGCCTGGCCGACGTAGCCGCTGCCGTCGTCGGCCGGTACGTCGGCCGCGGCGCGGTGCTCGACCACGCCCAGCACGCCGCCGGGCTTGAGCACGTCGAAGAAGCCCTTGAACATGCCTTCGGCCTGGCCGGCCATGCGCCAGTTGTGCACGTTGCGGAAGGTCAGCACCAGGTCGGCCGAACCGGCCGGGCCGAACACCGGGGCCTTGGGATCGTAGGCCACCACCTCGGCCTTGCCGTACTGCGGCGCCGAGGCCAGCTTCTTCTCCAGGCCCGCGCGCGCGCGCTGCTGGTAGTCGCGGCCGGGGCCGGCGTCCACCGCCTGCGGATCGACCACCGCCGCCACGTAGCGGCCGTGGTCGCGCAGGTAGGGCGCCAGGATCTCGGTGTACCAGCCGCCACCGGGGGTGATCTCGACCACGGTCATGTCCGGGCGGATACCGAAGAACGCCAGGGTCTGCCCGGGGTTGCGGTAGCGGTCGCGGGCGACGTTGGCCGGATCGCGCCAGCTGCCGCCGATGGCCGCCTGCAGCGCCGCATCAGGCGCCGGCTCGGCGGCAGCGGCGGCCTGCGCGGCCGGCAGGCCGAGGGCGAACGCGATGGCCAGGGCACAGGCACGGGAACGGGACATGCTCATCAGCGTCGTGCTCCTGCTTGGGGACGGGGCGAGACTAGCATTGGGGCCGTGATTCGGGATTGCGGATTCGTGACCCGAAAGAGCAGGAGCGGCCCCCCGTTCGCCGTGCGGCATGCCGGAGGCGCTCTTACGAATCCCCAATCCCGAATCCCGCGCCGTACCCTGATTCGTTACGCGAGGCGCAACGAATCAGGGTACGGCGGTGTATCCGGCCACTGGCCGTCCCGCAGCTGCGCCTGCAGGTCGCGCCACCACTGCGGCTGGAACAGGCCGGGGTGGGCGGATTTCAGCGCGGCCAGCAGCGGCGCGGGCAGGCCCATGAACTGGCCGAAGCGTTCGGGAAACACGTCCTGCGGGCCGACGTGGAACCAGGGCTCGGCCGCGACCTGTTCCTCGTAGGTCGTCGCCTGCGGCCAGTCGCGGAACTCCAGCTCGGAGACCGAGCGGATCTCGTCGTAGTCGTAGAACACGACGCGACGGTGGCGGGAGACGCCGAAGTTCTTCAGCAGCATGTCGCCGGGAAAGATGTCGTTGCGCGCCAGGTCGACGATCGCCTGGCCGTAGTCCAGCACCGCCTCGCGCCGCGCCTCGGCGCCCTGCTCGCGCAGGTACAGGTCCAGCGGGCGCAGGCGGCGCTGCACGTAGCACAGCTTCAGCACCACGTCGTCGCCGTCCTCGACCACGCTGGCGGCGCAGCTTTCGCGCAGCTCGCGCAGCAAGGCCGGGTCGAAGCGCGCGGCCGGGAAGCGCAGGTACCGGAACGGCTGCGCGTCGAGCAGGCGGCCCACCCGGTCCAAGCGGAACACGCGCTCGTACTGCGCCTGCACTTCCTCCGGCGTGGTCCGCTTGGGCCAGGCGAAGCGGTCGCGGATCACCTTGAAGACCAGCGGCTGCCCAGGCAGGGTGAACACCGCCATGACCATGCCCGGGGTGCCCTCCGCCGGCACCAGGCGTTCGGCCGGGTGGGCGTGGAAGTAGCGGAAGAAGCTGCGGTAGCGCTCGGTCTTGCCCTGCTTGGCGCGGCCCAGCACGGTGTACAGCTCGTCCACCGGCTTGTGCGGCAGCAGGGTGCGCAGGAACACCACCGCGTCGCCCACGGTGGGCAGGTCGGCCTGGAAGTAGCTGCGCGAGACGCCGAACAACTGGGCCACGTCGCCGCGGCGGGTCAGCACCGCCTCGGCGCGGATGCCGGAATCACCGTTGACCAGGGCCACCACGCAGGGCGAGAAGCGGTGCTCGCCGAACACCCGCCCCACCAGGTAGGCGCGGCGCTCGCGGTAAAACACCGTGTCCAGCAACTCGATCGAGCGCACCGGATGCTCGCCCCAGTGCGCCAGGTCGTCCTGCAGGCGCACCGCGATCGCCGCCGCGCAGCGCGCCAGGTGCGCATAGGGCACGTCGAAGCGGTAGTCGCCGAGCATGCGCACGAACGCGTCCACCGGGCGGCTGGTCGAGACCGCGTAGCTGTGCCGCGCCACCGGGCGGGTGATGGCGTCGGTGGGCTCGATGTCCAGCGCCACGAACTCGATGTCCGCGTCCAGGCCGCGGGTGCGGAAGAAGCGCCGGGCGAGGGTGTTGAAGAAGGTCTTGTACAGCTCGGTGTCGATCGCGCCCTCGATCGAGGCGGCGTAGTGGTCGCGCACCCGCGCCCACAGCGTGCGGTCGTGCGCGTGCAGGCCCAGCAGCGCGGCCAGGCGCCGGCGGCATTCGTCGATGCACAGGTCGTACAGGTCCAGGCGCTCGGCGGCGTCGGCGCGGGCGCCGGCCCAGTCGCGCTGCCCGAAGCGCCGCCTGGCGCGGCGGCTGATCGCGGCGAACCGCGCGTGGTAGTCGTCGAACGCGTCGCGTGCGACCTGGGCAATGGCTTCGGCCTGGATCATGGCGGGATGGTAGCGGGGCGGTTCACGGGGCGGACGGAGCCGCGGCCTGCTGCAGCAGCCAGGCGCGCACGGTGGGGAAGGCCGGATGCGCCAGGCTGCGCTCCGGATACACCAGGTAGTGGCCGAAACCGGCGGGCAGGCGCCTGCGGCCTAGGGTGACCAGGCGCCCGGCGCGCAGCAGCGGCTCGGCCAGGGTCAGCCGCGCCAGCGCCACGCCCAGTCCCTCCGCGGCGGCCTGGTGCAGGGTCTCGGTGTCGTCGAAATGCGCGGTATAGCGCTCCGGCGCGCTGCCGCCGGTGGTGGCGAACCAGTCCTCCCAGCGCCCGGAGGGATCGCCCAGCAGCGGCAGCCGCGCCAGCCGCTGCGCCGCCGGCACCTTCGCGTGCCGCTTCAGCAGGCCGGGGCTGGCCACCGGCACCAGCCACTCGTCGAACAGCAGCTCGGCGCGCACGCCCGGCCAGTTGCCGCCGCCCAGGCGCAGGGCCAGGTCCACCGGCTCGCGTTCGAAGTCCACCACGTGGGTGCTGGACTGCAGGCTCAGTGCCAGGGCCGGGTGCGCGGCCAGGAACGAGGGCAGGCGCGGCACCAGCCAGGCGGTGGCCATCGAGGGGATCAGGCTGATGGTCATGCTGCGCCCGCGGCGGCGCGCGCTGGCGCGCTGCAGCGCCTGCGCGATCGCGTCCAGCGGCCCGCCCACCGCCTCGTACAGGCGCCGTCCTTCAGGGGTCAGTTCCACCCCGCGCGGGCCGCGTGCCAGCAGCTGCTGGCCGAGGCGTTCCTCCAGCTGGCGCATGCGGTGGCTCAGCGCGCTCACCGTCAGGTGCATGCGCTCGGCGGCGCGGGTCAGGTTGCCCAGCCGCGCGGCGGCGACGAAGGCCTCCACCTGGTCCAGCGGAATCCGGCCCATCTTGAGCCTCCCTCAAGTCTGGCTTGTGGAACTTGCGCTACATGCCCGTCCAGCATCGCCTTAGCTTGATCCACGTTCAAGCCAGCCGGAGCACGGACATGGGCACGAGGAACACGGGCGCATACGGAAGCGAGCTGTCGGCGATGTTCCGCCAGCTGCTGTCGATGGAGGGCTACGTGGTGGACCTGGACGCGGCCACCGCGTACCCGGCGGACGCCACGAAGCACGACGCCCGGCGCGAGGCCGGGCGTCGTCGGGTGGAGCGGGAAGTGGAGGCCGCGCTCAGGCCGCCAGTGCCGCGAGGCTGGCGTTGAAGGTCGGCGACGGGCGCATGGCCGCGCTGGTGCGGGCCAGGTCGGGGTGGTAGTAGCCGCCGATGTCCACCGGCTTGCCCTGGGCGCCGTTGAGCTCAGCGACGATCTTTGCCTCGTTCTCGGCCAGGGCCTTGGCCAGCGGCGCGAACTTCGCCTGCAGCGCCGCATCCTCGTCCTGCGCGGCCAGCGCCTGCGCCCAGTACAGGGCCAGGTAGAAGTGGCTGCCGCGGTTGTCCAGCTCGCCGACCTTGCGCGCCGGCGAGCGGTTGTTGTCCAGCACCAGGCCGTTGGCCTGGTCCAGGGCCTTGGCCAGCACCGCGGCCTTGGCATTGCCGGTCTGCTCGGCCAGGTGCTCCAGCGAGGCGGCCAAGGCCAGGAACTCGCCCAGCGAATCCCAGCGCAGGTAGTTCTCCTCGAGGAACTGCTGCACGTGCTTGGGCGCGCTGCCGCCGGCACCGGTCTCGAACAGGCCGCCGCCGGCCATCAGCGGCACGATCGACAGCATCTTGGCGCTGGTGCCCAGCTCCAGGATCGGGAACAGGTCGGTCAGGTAGTCGCGCAGCACATTGCCGGTCACCGAGATGGTGTCCTTGCCCTGGCGGATGCGCTGCAGCGAGAACTTCGTGGCCTCCACCGGCTCCAGGATGCGGATGTCCAGGCCGGAGGTGTCGTGGTCCTTGAGGTACTTCTCGACCTTGGCGATGACCTCGCGGTCGTGGGCGCGGTTGGCGTCCAGCCAGAACACCGCCGGGGTGTTGCTCAGGCGCGCGCGGGTCACGGCCAGCTTGACCCAGTCCTGGATCGGCGCGTCCTTGGTCTGGCACATGCGCCAGATGTCGCCGGCCTCGACCTTGTGCTCGAACACCAGCTTGCCGTCCTGGTCGAGCACGCGCACGGTGCCGTCGGCCGGGATGCGGAAGGTCTTGTCGTGGCTGCCGTACTCCTCGGCCTTCTGCGCCATCAGGCCCACGTTCGGCACCGAGCCCATGGTGGTCGGGTCGAACGCGCCGTTGGCCTTGCAGTCGTCGATCACCGCCTGGTACACGCCGGCGTAGCAGCGGTCCGGGATGACCGCCTTGGCGTCCTGCAGCTTGCCCTGCGCGTTCCACATGCGGCCGGAGTCGCGGATCATCGCCGGCATCGAGGCGTCGACGATCACGTCCGAGGGCACGTGCAGGTTGGTGATGCCCTTGTCCGAGTTAACCATGGCCACCGCCGGGCCGCGCGCGTACACCGCCTCGATGTCGGCCTTGATCGCCGCCTGCTGCTCCTCCGGCAGCGAGGCGATGCGCGCGTACAGGTCGCCGATGCCGTTCTCCGGCGAGAAGCCCACCGAGGCCAGCGCGTCGGCGTGCCTGGCCAGAGCGTCCTTGTAGAACTCCGAGACCACCACGCCGAACATGATCGGGTCGGAGACCTTCATCATGGTCGCCTTCAGGTGCACCGAGAACAGCACGTCGTTGGCGCGGGCGTCCTCGACCTGCTCGGCCACGAACGCGGCCAGCGCCTTGCGGCTCATGGTGGCCGCGTCGACGATCTCGCCGGCCTTGACCGCCACCTTCTCCTTCAGCACCACGGTGCGGCCGTCGGCCTGGGCCAGTTCGATGCGCAGCGCGCCGTCGGCGGCGATGGTGGCCGACTGCTCGCTGCCGTAGAAGTCGCCGGCGGCCATGTGCGCCACGTGCGACTTCGAATCCTTGCTCCAGGCGCCCATGCGGTGCGGGTGCTTGCGCGCGTAGTTCTTGACCGAGGCCGGTGCGCGGCGGTCGGAATTGCCCTCGCGCAGCACCGGGTTGACCGCCGAGCCCTTCACCCGGTCGTAGCGGGCCTGGATGTCCTTTTCCTTCTCGTCCTTCGGCGCGTCCGGGTAGTCCGGCAGCGGGTAGCCCTGCGCCTGCAGTTCCTTGATCGCCGCCTTCAGCTGCGGCACCGAGGCGGAGATGTTCGGCAGCTTGATGATGTTGGCTTCCGGGCGCTTGGCCAGCTCGCCCAGCTCGGCCAGGTGGTCGCCGATCTTCTGGTCCTCGCCCAGGTAGTCCGGGAACTGCGCCAGGATGCGGCCGGCCAGAGAGATGTCCCGGGTTTCGACCTGGATGCCGGCGGTGGCGGCGAAGGCCTGGACGATGGGCAGCAGCGACTGGGTGGCCAGGAACGGCGCTTCGTCGGTCAGGGTGTAGATGATCTTCGGCGTGTTCGACATGGTCTGCGGGGGCTCTCTGGTGCGGACGGCGGTACGGAACAGGAAGCGCCGGGGCGCCCGCGGCGGCGGCAGGACCCGGCGGCGAAACCCCGGCATTGTCGCGTGTTTTGCCCTCCGATGCGCGCTTTCGGCCATCCAGCTCGGTATGGTATCCCTGGGCAGTAGCGGGGGTATGGGCGCTACCATCGCGGCGATGGACAAAGCCGTGTGCCGGTGCCGATGTTTGCCCCTGGGATACGGTGGTTCGACAGCCTTAGGGAACCGGGCATGCGCGCTGGATCGTGGATGGCCTACTGGGGCAAGGCGGGAAGGTGGGGCAGCGTGGGGGCGTACCATCCCCTGGTCTTCCACTGCCTTGATGTAGCCGCGTGCGGGCAAGCCTACATCGACTGCCAGCCTGGCCTCCTGGGCCAGCTTGCGCGCTGGCTGGGTCTGGATGACACATCTGCACGGCAGGTACTGGTATTCCTGCTGGCCGTGCACGACCTCGGCAAGTTTGCCGAAAGCTTCCAGTACAAGGTTCCGGAGCTGGTCGAGCAGGGCTTCGACCCGCCACTTCCACGTCTGACGGGTAGCCGCCGGCACGATGAGATCGGCGCATTGTTCTACGCCTGGCTGGCGGAGGAAGGGCGGCTTCCGGAACAGCTGCGTGGCTGGGATGCGGACACCTGGGGCGCGTTGCTCGCCCCGGCCTTTGGCCACCATGGCATGCCGCCCCCGACCCTGCCGCCCGGAAGGGGAATGGCCCTGGCCGCCCTGTGCGAGGTGATGTCGCCGCAGAGCCGCGATGCAGCCGAGGCATTCTTTGCCTGGTGCGCCCGCACCTTCCTGCCGGGCACCCTGCCCGCTTCCTGCAATGAAGCGAGAGCCAAGCTGGCCTCCTGGTGGATTGCCGGCCTGGCGGTCCTGGCGGACTGGATCGGCTCCAACACCACCTGGTTCGGATACGCGGCGCCCGGGCTGCATGGACTCTCACTGATGGAGTACTGGCAGCGGCATGCCTTGCCGTCGGCTTGCCGGGCCGTGGAAGAAGCGGGCGTCGTTTCCGTCCGGCCGCGGCCCTACCATGCGCCGGAGGTGCTGTTGCCACGCCTTGCCGAAGGACTCCGGCCTGCCCAGGCGGTTGCCGCGGACATTGACATCCCCGCCGAACCGCAGTTGTTCGTGCTGGAGGATGCGACCGGCTCGGGCAAGACCGAGGCGGCGTTGATCCTGGCTGCGCGCCTGATCGATCGGGGGCTGGCCGACGGGCTGTTCTTCGGCCTTCCCACCCAGGCCACCGCCGACCAGATGTTCGAGCGCGTCACCCGGGATGTGCCGGCTTGGTTCGAAGATCCGGCACGTGCCACGCTCGTCCTGGCCCACGGAGCGCGGGACCAGTCGCACGCCTTCCTGCGGCACCTGGCCCAGCTCGACGACGATGTGCCGGGCGAGGGGCGTTCGGCGACCATGCGCCTGTCCGAGTGGCTGGCCCAGGGCAACAAGCGTGCCCTGCTCGCGCAGGTCGGCGTCGGGACGCTCGATCAGGCTTTGCTGGCCGCCCTGCGGGTCCGGCATCAGTCCCTGCGGCTGCTGGGACTGTTCCGCAAGGTGCTGGTGGTGGACGAAGTCCACAGTTACGACCCCTACATGACCCAGGTGTTGCTGCGCACCCTGGAGCTGCACGCCGCAAGCGGCGGGAGCGCCATCCTGCTTTCGGCCACGCTTCCCCTCGCCTTGCGTTCACGCCTGCTGTCCGCCTATTCCACGGGGATTCGTCGCTGGCAGGCCGATGAAAGGCAACCAGGCCGGGGCCGCCGCCGCTCAGCGCCCGTGAAGGCACCGCAGGCACAGTCCACGGACTATCCGTTGTTGACCCGTTGGTCGCCTTCGCTCGGCAGCCAGGTACAGGAGCTGGCGTTCCCGTCCGCGCCACACAGCAGGCGGGTTCTGGATATCGAGTACCTGACCGATGAAGGTCAGGTGCTGGAGCGCATCGCAGCCTGGCATACAGCCGGAGAGGCCGTGGTCTGGGTGCGCAATACCGTCGGCGATGCCTGCAAGGCATGGGAGCGCCTGGTGGAGCGTTTCGGCATCGACGCCTGCACCCTGTTCCATGCCCGATTCGCCGCCGTGGACCGCAGGCGCATCCAGGAGGATGTGCTGGCGGCCCTGGGCCGGAACAGCGGTGCGGCCAGCCGCAAGGGCCGCATTATTGTGACCACCCAGGTTTTCCAGGAAAGCCTCGACGCCGATGCCGACCGCATGGTCACCGACCTGTGTCCGGTGGACGTCATGTTGCAGCGTTTGGGGCGCTACCGCCGCCATCTGCGCGATGCCCAGGGGAACCCGCTGGAACACGGTTGCACGCAGGACGGGCGCCCGCCCGGGCTCGTGGTGGTCTTTGGTCCCGACCGTGATGTTGAGCCCGACGCCGACTGGTACTCCCGTTTCTCCCGCGGAGCAGCGTATGTCTATGCCGCGCACGGGCGCATCCACCGTAGCGCCCGTGCAATCGGGGACCGCATCGAGCTGCCGGACCAGTTCCGCACCCTGGTGGAGGCGGTCTATGGCGACGACGCGGCACCGATTCCGGATGCCCTGCAGACGGCCGAGGACCGCGACTTGGGCAAGGTCATTGCCCAGGGGACGCAGGCCGCACAGAACGCCGTCGCGCTGTCAGAAGGCTACGGTGGTTCCAGATGGCAGGGCGAGGAGCGTATCGGCAGCCGACTGGGCGACAGCATCGAGGCCGTGCTGGTCCGGGTCACGCCCCAGGGCCTGGAGGCATGGGCCACCGGTCGTTGCGGGGAAGACGAGGACGTCTGGGCGCTGAGCACGACCCGCCTGCCGGGCCATTGGCTGCCCAAAATGGAAGCGGCCGTCTGCCTTGACGGGCGCCTGGCGGGCATGGCGGAAGAGCTCCGGAACAAGGTGCCGGCCCTGCGCTACCGCCTGATCCTGCCGCTGGTGGAGGACGGGAATGGCACCTGGTCATGCACCTTGGCGGGCAGTCCGCCGCTAAGTCTCAGCTATTGCGACAGGCGCGGGTTACAGCGCCTGTCACGGTAATCCCCGCAAGACCGCGGGGAACGGAAAAGCCCATGAAGGCATCAAGCCACCATGCACGGGCCATCCCCGAAATAACTCGGGGAACTTGGGCTTGACAAATATAAAAACTTGGGGCAGCTTCCATCGCCGCGAGCCAAGCTAACAACAAGCCACCATGCACTTCATCAGGATTCTTATTCCGCCACCAACCGCGGCTCCGTGGGCATAGCGGCCCCCACGGAGCCCCAAGGCAAAAAAGCCCACCGGCCGACGGTCGCCAAACAGTCCGGCCGGTGGGCGTGGTCGCTGCTTGCTGTACACAACCAGCTGGGCGGGAATGTAACCCGCCCAGCTCCTCTGCTCAATTGCCTTGAAGAGGAGCTGATACGTGAACCTGATAACGGACCCTTGGATCCCGGTTCGTGGCGCCAGTGGGAAGTCGCGCCTGATCTCGCCGCTGCAGCTATTGGACGAGGACGACCCGCCCCTGGAGCTGGATGCAATACGGCCGGATTTCAACGTTGCCCTTGCCCAGTTCCTGGTCGGGCTTATGCAGTGGCTGGCGCCAGACGACGAGGCGGAATGGCGCCGCATCGCCCAGGGACAGGAGCGGCCTGAACTGGAGCGGCTGCGTGAGATCGTGCACTGCTTCCAGTTCGACAGCGGCCCGCGACGCTTCATGCAGGACATGGACTTCGAGCCTGACGAAGCAGGCGATCTGTCCGCGCTGCTCCTAGAAGCGCCGGGCGGCAAGACGTTGCGTGACAACACCGACCTGTTCGTCAAGCGCAGCGAAGGTACGACCATGTCGCTTCCGGTCGTCGCGCAGGCGTTGCTGACCCTGCAGATCAATGCCCCCGCAGGAGGCCAGGGGCACCGGACATCGGTACGGGGTGGCGGCCCGGTTTCGATGCTGCTGTGGCCTGCGAAGCTGGGCGGACGGGCGACGCCGCTGTGGCGCAAGCTGTGGATCAACACGCTGGTGCTGGAAGGTGGCGAGCCGCGCCTGGAGGTGGTCTTCCCCTGGATGGCGCCCTGCCTCACCAGTGAGGGCGGACGCGATGTGCACACCTGCCTGGCGGAGCAACCGCCGAGTGACATCGAACAGGCGCTGTTGTGCTACTTCGCCACGCCGCGCCGCATCCGCCTGCATTTCGAGCCGGATGGTGTCTGCACCCTGACCGGGCAGCGTGGTCCCTGCGCCACAGGCATGGAAACGCGCAACTACGGTGCCAACTACCGCAGCGAGCTGTTCCAGCATCCGCTGTCCCCCTACTACATGGAGAAGGCAGGTGGCTTCCTGCCTGCACATGTACGCGAGACAGGATTCACCTATGCCGACTGGCTCCTGACGTGCGAGGACAGTGGACAGATCCGCATGCCGCGCGCCTTGAGGACGGAGCGGTTGGGCATGGAGCTGCGCGCCCAGCTGCCTGTGGATCCGGTGTGGGCCTCGGGCTTTGCGATGGACAACATGAAGTGCCTGGCCTGGCACGAGGTACGGTTCCGCCACCTGGACCTGGACGAAGAGCGCAAGGCGGTCGTGTTGCATGAAGTCCGTGCATGGCTGGACGGGGTGGACCATGTTCGTCGCGAGCTCTCCAGGCAACTGCGGCTTGCATGGGGGGCGTCCGGCAGCGGCGACACCAGCGTCGCCGAGCGCGAGCTGTTCAGCAGGACCGAAGAGGCGTTCCACCAAATGGTGGGCGAACTTGCCGCGATGGATGGGGTGTCCGAACAACAGCGGATGCAATGCCACCAGGACATGCGTCGTCGCTGGCAGAGGCAACTGGCGGGCGTGGCCCTGCAGCTATTCCAGCAGCATGCCGAACGTGGAGATGCGGCGGAAGCGAGCGTGCAGGCGCTTGAACGTGTGGCCCTGGCGCACCGAAGCCTGTCCCAGGCAGTCCACGGAGGACTAGCCAAGAAGCTTGGACTCGTAACCCCGGCTGCGAAGGCCGGCCGGGCGACCGGAACCAGGAGGAAGGAGAAGGCAGCATGAGGGATCGCGAACGTTTGGCCTACGCGGTGCTGACAGCCAGCCGGGCCATAGCAAGGAATGGCCGTCTGCGCTCGTCATTGCGTCGGGCGGCCTGCTGCAGCGATGCGGCAGGCTACGAGGAGACGGAGGACTTTGTCCGGGCACTGAAGGCCTGCATGGGAAAGTGGAGGCCGGAAGACTGCGTGGCCGATGGTGCCATGGTGCTCCTGGCGCAACCCAGGGTGGCGCTTTGGCCAAGGGGCGAAGGATTGGGGTCCCTGCCTGACAGGTGGCTCCTGCCGCGGCTCCTGGGGCAGCGGACGGGAGAAAGGCGCCTCCTATCGGAGCTTAGGTTCCAGCGTCTGCTGCGTGCGGCAGGCAGCGACGAGCGTCTGTTGCACATGCGTCGCGCCATCGCCCTGCTGGACAGCCCCGTACATCCCCTTGCGGTGGTGGAAGCCTGGCTGGAACTGCATGGCGAACAGGGGCGGCGGATCTTCGCCCGCGCCTATTTCTCCGGCGACGCAGCTGTCGCCGAGCGGGAGCCAGCCGGACCGACTGCCGATGCAGCCTGAGACCAATGACTGAATCAAGGACAGACCCATGAAATACCGCTTCCTGCAACTGCATGTGCTCACCGCCTTTGGTCCCTCCAACCTGAACCGCGACGACCTGGGCATGCCCAAGACTGCCGTGTTCGGCAACGTGCCCCGGCTGCGGGTTTCCTCACAGAGCCTGAAGCGCGCCTGGCGCACCAGTGACGTGTTCCAGTCGGCGCTGGCAGGCCACCTGGGTATCCGCACCAAGAAGATCGGCCAGCTCGCGATGGAGGAGATGCTCAAGGCCGGGCTGGACGAAAAGAATGCATTCGAGTGGTCCAAGCTCATCGCCCAGGCCTTTGGCAAGCTCAAGGAGGGCGAGGAAGCCGACCAGACAGCGGATGGCGGTGAGGAGCCCGCCGGCAAGGGCAAGCGCGGCAAGGGCAAGAAGGGCGAAAACAACGAGGTCGAGACCCTGGTGTTCCTTTCGCACGAGGAGCGCGAGGCCATCATCGCCCTGGCCCGCACCCTGGCCCAGTCGAAGCAGGCGCCTTCGTCGGACCAGCTTGCCCTGCTGAGGAAGGGCAATGCCACCGTGGACATCGCGCTCTTCGGGCGCATGCTGACGGCGGACAAGTCGCGCAGGGCGGAAACCTCGGACCGGCCCCAGTTCAGTGTCGAGGCCGCTGCCCAGGTGGCCCATGCGATCACGGTGCATCGGGCCGTGCCGGAAGACGACTTCTTCTCCGCGGTGGATGACCTCAACAAGGACGAGGACACCGGCTCCGGCCATCTCGGCGATCTCGGCTTCGGTTCTGGCGTGTTCTACGAGTACGTATGCGTGGACCGCGACCTGCTGGTGAAGAACCTGGGTGGGAACACGGAGCTGGCGGCACGTGCCCTGCGTGCGCTGGCCGAGGCGGTCGCGTCGGTGGCGCCGACGGGCAAGCAGAAGAGCTTCGCCAGCAATGCCAGGGCGAGCTTCGGACTGGCCGAGCTGGGCGATGAAGCCCCGCGCCAGCTGACGGCAGCCTTCCTCAAGCCGGTCGAGGCTTCGGAGGTGGACATGATGGCGCGGGCCGTCGAGCGCATGCGCGGCCTGGTGAAGAAGTTCGACGAGGTGTACGGCTTCGATGGCCTTCGCCTGCATTTCAATGCCACCGACGCCGTCGCCTCGGAACTGGATCAGGGCGTGGAGACGGATGCGCGGCCGCGGTTCCGGCAGTTCATCGACTTCGTCGCCCTTGGCCTGGATGAAGGCGGCGGGGATGCAGGGGAGTGACCACCATGCATTGGCTGCTGTTCGAGCTTGCAGCGCCATTGGCCAGTTTTGGCGGAACCGCCCCTGGACAGGTGCGTGACACTGAGCTGCTTCCCTCGCGCTCGGCGGTACTTGGCCTGCTGGCTGCGGCCCAGGGCGTCGAACGCGATGATGTCGCCGCCCAGCATGCGCTGGGCGAAGGCCTGTACATCGCGGCGCGGGTCAACCCGGGAGCAAGCCTGGCGCGTGACTACCACACTGCACAGGCACCTGGCCAAGCGGCGCTGAAGGGGCGTCCTTGCCGCACGCGACGCGACGAACTGTCGGTGCCGAAGGACGACCTGAACACGGTGCTGTCCGACCGCTACTACTACTCGGATTACGCCGCCACCATCGGCGTGGCATGCGGATCGGCCGAACGCCTGGATGCGCTCGGCCGGGCCCTCAGGCGTCCCCGTTTCACGCTGTATCTTGGCCGCAAGAGCTGTCCTCCGGCGTGGCCCATCGTGCCCCAGCTGCTGCAGGCGGATACGTGGGCGCTTGCGCTGTCGGGCTACGAGGAGCGTGTTGGCACCAGCCTTTCTCGCTTCGATGGCTTTGGCGTAGCGGGTTGGCTGCGCAGCCGCAAGGACAGCTATTTCCACCGGGTGGATGAAGGGATCAACCCGGGTGAACTGACGGGAGCCAGGCAGCTGGTGGTGCGTCGCGATCGGCCACTGGATACGGCGCGCCGCCTGTTTGGCGAAGGGCGGCATTGGCGCATCGGCCCGGAGCAGGAGGCTAGGTCATGAGCTGGTTCAGTCGCGTGACATTGCTGGCCTCGCCCCGGGGCGAGGGAGACAACCTGCGGGATCTGCGCGTGCATCCCTACCGGCAGCACCAGGCCCTGTGGAGGATGTTCGAATGCCCGGAGGACACGCCCCAGCCGTTCCTGTTCCGCCAACTCCCCGACGAGGACGGTGGGGTGTTGCGTTTCCTCGTTGTCAGCAGGGAACGCCCCCGTGAGATCCCGGGATGGCGGATGGAGTGCAAGCCCTACGAGCCGAAGCTAAGAGAGGGAGACCTCTATCGCTTCGACATACGCCTGAACCCTACCCGCACGGAGGCATCGCCGGAGGGACGTGGCAAGCGCCAGGACTATGTCATGTCCCGCCTGCACCAGTTGCAGGTGAGCCCGGCACGACGGGCCGCGGAGCGCCAGCGTGTGGTGCACGAGGAGCTTCCGGAGTGGTTGCGGCGGCGGGGAGAAAGGAACGGTTTTGGCATTGAATCCTGCCACGTGGGGCGCTACGAGATCCTGCGCATGCAGAAGGGGATGCATGGGATCACCCTGGGTGTTGCCGAGTTCAGGGGCACTCTGCGCGTGGAAGATCCGGAAAAGCTGACGACCACGCTGTTGGAGGGGCTGGGGCATGGCCGCAGCTTTGGTTTGGGCCTGCTGCTTCTCAAGCCCTGCTGATGGCCAGCGGGTCCTGCCGGCGCACTGCCGGCAGGACCCCACCGTGGTCATGCCGGTAAAGAGTCTCCTGCGAGGCAGGCGTCTGGAGGGTTGCAGACCATGACCACACCATTGCTGCCACCATTGAAACCGCTGCCGATGAAAGACAGGGTTTCCATGATCTTCGTCCAGTACGGGCAGATCGACGTGCTGGACGGTGCTTTCGTCGTGGTGGACAAGAACGGCGTACGCACCCACATCCCGGTTGGGTCGGTGGCCTGCATCATGCTGGAGCCGGGCACGCGTGTTTCCCACGCGGCGGTGAGGCTGGCGGCCCTGGTGGGGACACTCCTGGTGTGGGTGGGGGAATCGGGAGTGCGCCTGTACGCCAGCGGGCAACCCGGAGGGGCCCGTGCCGATCGGCTGCTCTACCAGGCCAGGTTGGCATTGGACGACGAATTGCGACTCAAGGTCGTACGCAAGATGTACGAAGTCCGCTTCGGGGAACCGGCGCCATTGCGGCGCAGCGTCGAGCAGCTGCGTGGCATCGAGGGCGTGCGGGTGCGCGAGACCTACAAGTTGCTCGCGCGCAAGTATGGCGTGAGCTGGCGCTCCCGCAATTACGACCGCGAGGAATGGAGCGCCGCGGACATCCCCAACCGCTGCCTGTCCGCGGCCACGGCCTGCCTGTACGGCATCACCGAGGCGGCGGTACTGGCGGCCGGCTACGCGCCGGCGGTAGGGTTCATCCACACCGGCAAGCCGCTGTCGTTCGTGTACGACATCGCCGACCTGTTCAAGTTCGACACCGTGGTCCCGATCGCATTCCGCATCGCCGCGCGATCGCCTAGGGAGCCGGAGCGGGAGGTGCGACTGGCCTGCCGTGATCTATTCCGCAGCGAGAAGCTTTTGGGGCGCATCATTCCGACCATCGAGGAGGTGTTGGCGGCGGGGGGTATCCAGCCACCTGAAGCCCCGGTGGAGTCGGTGCCACCGGCCATCCCCAATCCGGAGGGAATCGGGGATATCGGCCATCGGGTGCAGGGATGAGCTTCCTGGTCGTCGTCACGGAAAACGTCCCGCCCCGCCTGCGTGGCAGGTTGGCCTTGTGGCTCCTGGAGGTGCGGGCGGGCGTATACATCGGCGATGTGTCGCGTCGCACCCGGGAGATGATCTGGCAACAGTTGTCCGAGGGCTGCGAGGCCGGGAACGTCGTCATGGCTTGGGCCAGCCGCCACGAATCGGGCTACGAGTTCCAGACACTTGGCCCGAACCGGCGTGTTCCCGTGGAGTTCGACGGCCTGCGACTGGTGGCTTTCCATCCGCCGCCGGAACACGCCGCTCTTTGACAATTCAGTTTGGTAGGATTGCGGCCGCCGAATTTTCTTCGGTGCATCAGTTATTTGCGTGAAGTGTGTTCCCCGCGCACGCGGGGATGACCCGAGGTTGGAGACGCTGGTGCGCAATGCCTGTCCGTGTTCCCCGCGCACGCGGGGATGACCCGCACCTCATCCGGGCCGATGGCCGTGCCGCTGCGTGTTCCCCGCGCACGCGGGGATGACCCGCCTTGCGCATCCACTTCGAGATCTCGCGGCCGGTGTTCCCCGCGCACGCGGGGATGACCCGTCGGGGCCGCGCAAATCGTAGTCGCCAGAATGGTGTTCCCCGCGCACGCGGGGATGACCCGGCCCGCCTAGGCGCGTTCACGGTCCGCCCCTAGTGTTCCCCGCGCACGCGGGGATGACCCGTCCACCATCGGATACGACTTCGCCACCGCCACGTGTTCCCCGCGCACGCGGGGATGACCCGTGCGGCAACGTGGGCTTCTACAGCTACGAGCGGTGTTCCCCGCGCACGCGGGGATGACCCGTAGTGGCTGGCGCGGAACACCGCATCGCCGAAGTGTTCCCCGCGCACGCGGGGATGACCCGCCGTCGGATGCTCCGGAGTGGGTGCGCGTCGAGTGTTCCCCGCGCACGCGGGGATGACCCGATGACGAGCCCCAGAGGGCACTCGCGCTGCTGTGTTCCCCGCGCACGCGGGGATGACCCGTCGGGCGGCCAGCTCGCGGCGGCGGGAGACATGTGTTCCCCGCGCACGCGGGGATGACCCGTTCTACAGCCGCGAGGCCATGCGCAAGCTGTAGTGTTCCCCGCGCACGCGGGGATGACCCGTTCAACGCCGGTTCCAATGGCACCATCCTGCTGTGTTCCCCGCGCACGCGGGGATGACCCGCGCAGGTGCATCCCAAGTCGCATGTCTCCGGCGTGTTCCCCGCGCACGCGGGGATGACCCGATCGCCGCCGCGCAGGCCGAATACGACCACCTGTGTTCCCCGCGCACGCGGGGATGACCCGATTTGCACGGGCTGCCCGATGGCCCGCCACCTGTGTTCCCCGCGCACGCGGGGATGACCCGCTGTACAGCCTGCCCGATTCTGGCGATGATTCGTGTTCCCCGCGCACGCGGGGATGACCCGCGCCAGCGGTCATACAGCCCGCGATTGGGCAGGTGTTCCCCGCGCACGCGGGGATGACCCGAGGACTGGACGCAGATTCGGTTTCCGGTCGATGTGTTCCCCGCGCACGCGGGGATGACCCGTACGCGCCGGTCGCATCAATTGCCCAGAGCTTGTGTTCCCCGCGCACGCGGGGATGACCCGGCGCGCTCGACTACCTGCACCGCGACGTATTGGTGTTCCCCGCGCACGCGGGGATGACCCGTGCGCCCATTGGCTGCCCGGCTGCCGCTAGGGGTGTTCCCCGCGCACGCGGGGATGACCCGGCCTTCCCTGATCGCTACCCGTATCAGCGCATGTGTTCCCCGCGCACGCGGGGATGACCCGACAAGTCCCCAGCACCAACCTCCGGCGAGACAGTGTTCCCCGCGCACGCGGGGATGACCCAGCTGCGCCGCCCAAGCCGTCGCCTGGGCGCCAGTGTTCCCCGCGCACGCGGGGATGACCCGGTCCGGCAGGTTCGCGGGCGAGCAGTTCGAGCGTGTTCCCCGCGCACGCGGGGATGACCCGTCGGTTGCGGTCTGGTCGCTGGAGATGACCCAGTGTTCCCCGCGCACGCGGGGATGACCCGCGCTGGGCCGGGCCT
>NZ_ALIP01000021.1:0-21771 GCF_000283075.1 Pseudoxanthomonas sp. GW2 | reverse complement strand
CATCCTGATCCTTGGCGGCACCGGCTTTACCGGCCCGTTCCAGGTGCGCTACGCGCTGGCCCGCGGGCACAAGGTGACCCTGTTCAACCGCGGCAAGCGACCCTCGCCGGAGTGGCCGGGGGAGGTCGAGCAGCTGCACGGCGACCGCGAGACCGGCGACCTGTCGGCGCTGCGCGGGCGGCGCTGGGACGTGTGCATCGACAACCCGACCAGCCTGCCGTCGTGGGTGCGCGATGCGGGCAAGGCGCTGCGCGGCAACATCGGGCATTACCTGTTCATCTCCACCATCTCGGTCTACGCCGACGGCAGCCGCCCCGGCATCGACGAGGACGCGCCGATGGCGCAGTACCGCGGCCGCGACGCCATGGCCGAGACCCGCCAGACCCTGATCGCGGACATGGAGAACCTGTACGGCCCGCTCAAGGCGCTTAGCGAGGTCGAGGCGCGTCGCCAGTTCGGCGAGCGCACCACCATCGTCCGCCCCGGCTACATCGTCGGCCCGCGCGACGAAACCGACCGCTTCACCTACTGGCCCCTGCGCGTGGCCGACGGCGGGGAAATGCTGGTGCCGGGCGACGGCCAGGACCCGATCCAGGTGATCGACGGCCGCGACCTGGGCGAGTGGATGATCCGCCTGGCCGAGAACGGCACCACCGGCACCTTCAACGCGGTCGGCCCCGGCTACCCGCTGACCATGGACGCGATGCTGCACGGCTGCCAGGCGGTGACCTCGACCCCGCTGCAGCTGACCCACGTGGACCCGGAGTTCCTCGAGGCGCAGGGCGTGGAGCTGCCGATCTGGGTGCCGCGCAACCGCGGCCCGTATGCCGGCTATGGCCAGGTCAGCAACGCGCGCGCGGTGGCCGCCGGGCTGACCTTCCGCCCGCTGGCCAACACCGTGGCCGACCTGCTGGCCTGGTACCGCAGCCTGCCGGCCGAACGCCAGGCCAAGCCGCGCGCCGGCATCGACCGACAGCGCGAGGCCGAGCTGCTGCGTGCCTGGCACGCCCGCGCCGGCTGAGCCGGGCACGCCACCACGCCAGCGGCGTGGCAGGGCCGTTGTTCACGGCCGTGCCACGCCGCCCTGCGTAAGGTCCGGGTCACCTAACGGACGGAGCAGGGCATGATCAAGTGGGCCATCATCTTCCTGGTAATCGGACTGATTGCCGGGGCATTGGGGCTGGGTGGCGTGGCCGGGGTGTCGATCGGCATCGCCAAGTTCCTGTTCGTCGCCGCGCTGCTGATCGCGGTGGTGCTGTTCGTGCTGGGCCTGACCATCTTCCGCAAGGTGACTTGATCTGGTGTCGCGTGCTGGTAATGTCGGCGCCGACATGAGGAGATCCCGGAACCTCGCCCGCGCGGCCTCGCTGCTGCTACTGCTGCTCCCGTCCGTGCTGCCCGCCCGCGACCTCGGCGTGGCCGGGCACCTGCCGCTGCCGGTGCTGGACCTGCAACGTTTCGCGGGCCCCTGGCACCTGGCGGCGTGGTTGCCGGTGGACTTCCAGCGCAAGTGCGTGCGCGAGGCGCGGGTGGAGTACCGGGCCGGCGCAGGCGAGGGCTTCGACGCCCACCAGTCCTGCCTGGACGAGGACGGGCGCCGCATCGGCGAGGACGCCGAGGTGGTGCCGGTGCCCGGCGCGCCCGGCTCGCTGCAGGTTCGTGCCGTGGCCCCGCGCTGGCGCGCCTGGGTGCCGTTCGGCTGGACCCGCCGCTGGGTGCTGGCGGTGGACCCGGAATACCAGTGGGCCCTGGTCGGCGCGCCGGACCGGGACCGCCTGTGGATCCTGTCGCGGCAGCCGCGGGTGGACCGCCTGCTGCTGGCCTCGCTGGTCGGCAAGGCGCAGGAACTGGGTTATCCGGTCGCGGAACTGGTGTTCGACGCCGGCGCACCCGGCAGCGAGGCACGCAGCGTGCCGCACGCGCTGGTGGCCTCGACCAACGAGCCGTTCTGGCAGGCGCGGGTGGATGGCACGGGGCTGGTGCTGACCGGTCCGGACCTGCCGCAGCCGCGCCGCCTGCAGCTGGCCAGCCGCACCGACGCGCTGGTGCCGGGCGTGCAGGCGATCGTGGCGCGCGATGCCCAGGGCACGGTCGTGTTGCGCGTGGCCACCGGGCAGTGCCAGGACAGCATGTCCGGGGCGTGGTACCCGCTGCGCGCGGCGCTGGCGGTGGATGGCGCGGAGGAAGTGCCGGGCTGTGCGCGTCCGGCGGCGATGCCGGCGCCGGGGGAGCCGCGCTAGCCCGTTACAATGGCGGCCGTTTTTTTCCTGCAACGAGGATGCAATGGCTGCCATTCCTTCCTGTCCGCAGTGCGGATTGGACAACACCTACGCCGACGGCGCGCTCTGGATCTGCCCGGACTGCGCCCACGAGTGGACCGAGGAGGAGGGCGCCGAGGCGGAAGCCGGGCTGGTCGTGCGCGACAGCAATGGCAACCCGCTGGCTGCCGGCGACACCGTGGTCGTGATCAAGGACCTGAAGGTCAAGGGCTCCTCGATCCCGCTCAAGCAGGGCACGGTGATCCGCAACATCCGCCTGGTCGAGGGCGATGCGGAGCACATCGAAGGCAACTCGGACAAGATCAAGGGCCTGGTGCTCAAGACCCAGTTCCTGCGCAAGGCCTGAGCGAATCGCCGATCATTGGTGATTGGTGATTGGGCGGGGCGTGTGGCCCGGGCAAGTGCAGCGCAGCGCCGCTGCAGTGCCATGGCGCCCGCGAGGCCTGGCGCTTTGCCACGCGCTGCGTCGTCGTCTGGAGCACCGTTCCCTTCCCGGCGGGATGGGGTAGGGGGGAGGGCCAGGCGCCGACGCAGCTCCCCGATCGCGGCGTAGCCGAACGCCGGCGCCCGGCCATCGCCTGCATGCCCCTCCGCGCGTGTCCGCTATGATTCGGCGTTCGTCCGGCGCCACCGCGCCGCAATCCTTTTCCGGCCACGCTGCCCGCCAGCGTGGCCCGTCCGCAGGAGTCACGCATGCGTTCCAGACCTTTCGGCCGTAGCGGCCACACCGTCGGCGAGATCGGCTTTGGCGCCTGGGCCATCGGCGCGGCCTGGGGCACGGTCGACGACCGCGATTCGATCGCCGCGCTGCACGCGGCGCTGGATGCCGGCCTGGATTTCATCGACACCGCCGACGTCTACGGCGACGGCCACTCCGAGCGCCTGATCGCGCGCGTGCTCAAGGAGCGCGGCGGCAAGCGCCCGTTCGTGGCGACCAAGGCCGGGCGCCGCCTGCCCAGGCAGGAAGTGGCCGGCTACACCGCGCAGAACCTGCAGGAGTGGGTGGACCGCAGCCGCCGCAACCTGGAGATGGAAACCCTCGACCTGCTGCAGCTGCACTGCCCGCCGACCGACGCCTACTACCATCCGGAGATCTTCGAGCACCTGGAGCGGCTGGTGGAGCGCGGTGCGATCGCCCGCTACGGCGTGAGCGTGGAGCGGGTGGAGGAAGCGCTCAAGGCGATCGAGTACCCGAACGTCGCCAGCGTGCAGATCATCTTCAACATGTTCCGCCTGCGCCCGGCCGGGCTGTTCTTCCAGGAGGCCCTGCGCCGCGGCGTGGCGGTGATCGCGCGAGTGCCGCTGGCCAGCGGCATGCTCAGCGGCAAGTTCCGCGCCGATACCCGCTTCGAGGAAAGCGACCACCGCAACTTCAACCGCAACGGCGAGGCCTTCGACGTCGGCGAGACTTTCTCCGGCGTGCCCTACGAGGTCGGCCTGGCGGCAGTGGAGAAACTGCGTCCGCTGGTGCCGGCCGGCGCCACCATGGCCCAGTTCGCGCTGCGCTGGATCCTGATGCACGAGGCGGTGAGCGTGGTCATCCCCGGCGCCAAGAACCCGGAGCAGGCGCTGGCCAACATCGCCGCGGCCGGGCTGCCGGCGCTGCCGGAGGAGGTCATGGCCGAGGTCGCGCGGATCTACGAGCAGGACATCAAGCCGCACGTGCACCAGCGCTGGTGACCCCCGGCGCCGGGGCGCAGGCGGGCGCAACCGTTGGACTTTCCGACAGGAGCAGGCACATGAAGATCCTGGTGGTACTGACGTCCCACGATCGCCTGGGCGAGACCGGCGAGAAGACCGGCTTCTGGCTGGAGGAACTGGCCGCCCCGTACTGGCGCTTCCGCGATGCCGGGGCCGAGGTGGTGCTGGCCTCGCCCCGCGGCGGGCAGCCTCCGCTGGACCCGCGCAGCGATGCGCCGGAGTCGCAGACCGACGATACCCGGCGCTTCCAGGGCGATGCCGCGGCGATGGCGGCGCTTGCCAACACCCGGCCGCTGGCTGAGGTGTCGATGGACGACTTCGACGCGCTGTTCTATCCAGGCGGCCACGGTCCGCTGTGGGACCTGGCCGAGGATCCACGCTCGATCGCCCTGGCCGCGCGCGCGGCCGAAGCCGGCAAGCCGCTGGGCGCGGTCTGCCATGGCCCGGCCGCGCTGCGGCGGGTGCGCGGTGCCGACGGCGCGCCGTTGGTGCAGGGGCGCAAGGTCACCGGCTTCAGCGATAGCGAGGAAGCCGCGGTGGGTCTGACCGGGGTGGTGCCGTTCTCGGTGGAGGCCATGCTGCGCGACAACGGCGGCGAGTACTCCAAGGGGGCCGACTTCCAGCCCCACGTGGTCAGCGACGGCCTGCTGGTGACTGGGCAGAACCCGGCCTCCTCGGCGCCGGCGGCCGAGGCGCTGCTGGCCCTGCTGCGCTGACCCGGCAAGCGCACCTCCACCAATGCCGCCCGGCGCCGCGCGTGCCGCCCGGGTAGACTGCCCGCGCGTCCTTCGCCGCGGCGGGGGACTCCATTCCGATGCCCGGGGGATGACATGCGTCTGGACTGCCACGTGCGATCGCCGGCCCTGCGCGACCCGCCGGCCGCGTTCGCCTTTGCCGGCCGGCAGGACGGTGCCGGAGCCGGCGCCCGGCCGGGTCGATCCCTGCGACCACCTGTTCCACGCTGCCACGGGCGCGGTGCGGTGATGGCCGGGCGCATCTGCCTGTCGACCTTCCTGCTGGCGGTGCTACTCCTGCTGGCCGGCTGCAGCCAGCCGGCATCCCCGGTGCCGGCCACGGCTCCCGCGCACGGAAAGGCCAGGGAAGACGACGGCATCGCGGACGCGCCCGGACCGGAGATCGTCGCCCTGGCCGGCGCCTGGGACCTGTGGGAGGACACCGAGGGCGGCAGCGTCTGCCCGGTCACGCTGCAGGCCACGCCCAACCTCGGCGGGCATGCGCTGGAGGCGGATCCGGCCTGCCTCGCCTCGCTGGGCCTGGAAGGCGAGGCGTTTGCCTGGCTGATCGACGGCCGCGACCAGTCGCTGGTACTGGTGGATGCCACGCGCAAGGCCATCGTGCGCCTGCCGCGCAGCGGCGAGCGCGAGTTCTACCTGCCGCGCGACGGCAATCGGCGGTACGGGCTGATGCTCAACCCGGCGCAGTAGTCGCGGCGCCCGCCGGCGATGGTCGCCGGCCAGGCAAGGTTCGCCTGCCCCGGCCGGCAGGCCTGCCGCGGCGCGGGTCAGGCGTAAAATGCGTCCCTGGTGTTTTGCGGAAAGCGCGCAGTGGCAGAACAGATATCCGCGGTCCCGGCGTCCGCGGCCCCTGGGGAGGCGCCGGCATCGGCGGCACGCATCGGTCCGGCCTCGCCGGCCGACATCGAGGCCCTGTCCGCGCTGCTGGTGGAGACCGTCGCCAACAACGGCTCGGTCGGCTTCATGCACCCGCTGCCGCTGGACGAGGCGCGTGCGTTCTGGCGCGGCGCGCTGGAGGCGGTCGCGCGCGGCGAGCGCGTGGTGCTGTGCGCCTGGCAGGACGGCCAGCTGCTGGCCACCGGTTCGCGGGCCCTGGTGCAGGCGCCCAGCCAGCCGCACCGCGCCGAGCTGACCAAGGTGATGACCGCGCCGGCGGCCCGCGGCCGCGGCGTCGGTGCGGCCCTGGTGCAGGCGCTGGAACAGGCAGCGCGCGAGCGCGGCCGCCGCCTGCTTACCCTGGATGCCTCGCTGATCGAGGGCGCCACCGCGTTCTACCGCCGCCTGGGCTACCACACCGCCGGCGACATCCCCGAGTACGCCTACAAGCCGCTGGGCGGGCTGGGCGCGACCCGGATCCTGTGGAAGCTGCTGGACGCGCGCGAGCCGGCGCGGACGTTGCCGGTCGACCCGGCCGCCGACGAGCGGTACATGCGCCAGGCCCTGGCCCTGGCCGAGCGCGCGGAGAAGGAATACGACGAGATCCCGGTGGGCGCGGTGGTGGTCTCGGCCGGAGGCGAGGTGATCGGCGAGGGCTGGAACCACAACATCGCCGACCACGATCCCAGCGCGCATGCCGAGATCATGGCCCTGCGCCAGGCCGGCCGGGCGTTGGCCAACCACCGCCTGGTCGGCGCCACCCTGTACGTGACGCTGGAACCCTGCGCGATGTGCGCCATGGCCCTGGTCCATGCCCGCGTCGCGCGAGTGGTCTACGGCGCGGCCGATCCCAAGACCGGCGCCTGCGGCAGTGTGTTCGACGTCATCGGCGACCCGCGCCACAACCACCGCGTGCTGGTGCAGGGCGGGGTGCTGGGCGAGGAGGCCGGGCGGCGCCTGACCAACTACTTCCGGGCCAAGCGCGGCAAGCCGCCGGTCTGAGCCCGGTTCAGCCCCCCGGCGGCAGCGGCCGGGTGGGGCGGTGGTCCATTTCCTCGTTGATCGCGGTCACCGCCAGGGTGGACTCGCGCGCCAGCAGGAAGCTGGCGGCAAACATCGACAGCACCCCGGCCGAAGCCAGCCAGATCGGCAGCGAGCCCAGGCGGTGCCCGGCGAAGGTGTCCACGGCCACCGCCAGGCTGGTGCCGACGAAGCAGCTGATGGCGATGTACAGCAGCTGCCCGGCGCGCAGCATCAGCAGGCTACGCAGGCGCTGCAGGGCGATGCGCTTCTCGTACAGCTGCCGCTCGCGCTCGTCGCGCACTTCCGGCAGTTCCCGCAGCAGGGTCCGCGCGCGGTCGATGATCCGGGCCAGGCGGTTGTTGGCCGACAGCAGCAGCGAGGCGGTGGCTGTCAGGAAGAAGGCCGGCGCCAGCATCGCGGCCAGGATGGCATGGGTGTTCGACTCTTGCATCGACCGGGCGTGGATGGGGACCTGCGGTATCATGCCAGCCCCCGCCGCGCCCGCAAGCGCGGCCCCATCACCGTTGGAGTTCCGCAAGCGCATGGCCATGGCCGCAGGAATGGACCGCCTGATCTGGATCGACCTGGAGATGACCGGCCTGGACACCGACCGCGATTCCATCCTCGAGGTCGCCACCGTCGTCACCGACGCCCAGCTCAACGTGCTGGCCGAGGGCCCCGAGCTGGCCATCGCCCATCCGCTGGAGACCCTGCAGGCGATGGACGAGTGGAACCGCAACCAGCACAGCCGTTCCGGCCTGTGGCAGCGGGTGCTGGACAGCGACGTGACCCTGGCCCAGGCCGAGGCCCGCACCGTGGCCTTCCTCAACGAGTGGGTGCCGGCCAAGGCCTCGCCGATGTGCGGCAACTCGATCTGCCAGGACCGCCGCTTCCTGCACCGGCTGATGCCGCGGCTGGAGCAGTACTTCCACTACCGCAACCTGGACGTGAGCACGCTCAAGGAGCTGGCCCGCCGCTGGTGCCCGGAGGTGCTGGCCGGGGTCGGCAAGCAGGCCGCGCATACCGCGCTGAGCGACGTGCACGATTCGATCGCCGAGCTGCGCCACTACCGCCAGTTCCTGGGCAAGTTCGCCGGGCTGCCGGCGGCCTGAGCGTCAGGGGCCGGCCCGCCCCGACTCCGTTGCCGCGCCTGGTCCGCCGGCACGGACCGGCCAGCCGCCCGCGGCAGGCGCCGCCGGCGCTCCCGCCGCCGCGCCGGGGGGACTGGCGCCGGCGCCGGCCGAGGCGCAAACTCCGCCCGTTTCCCGGCCCGGGCCACGGCCCCTTGCCCTGCGCACCGGTCCGGATACAGCGCCGGACGACCCGCCGTGGCGGGTGCATGGCCGACGCGCGACGACCGCCGGGGCCCGCCCACCGCGACCCCGCCGCCTCGCCACATGCCGATGTCCCGTTGTCCTCCATGGAGGCAGCATGAAGTACGTCGTACGTGCGTCGGAATTGAACCTGCGGTCCTCGCCCAGGGTGGCTTCGACCAACCGCATCGGCCTGTTGCCGCGCGGGCACGAGGTGGACCTGCTGGAGAAGGCGGCGGCGCCCTGGTGGAAGATCCGCACCCGGCTGGACGGCACCCCGGTCGAGGGCTATGTCTCCTCCGCCTACCTGGTGGCCGGACCGGAAAAGGCGCCCCCGGAGGCGGTGGCGAAGAAGCTGGTGGAGGTGCACCTGCAGACCAGCCAGCCGGTCACCCGCGGCCGCGACGGCGGCCGCGCCTTCGCGCTCAACGAGGCCGGCGCGCCGCGGCGCGATGCCGGCACGCCGGCCGCGCGCGCCGCGCAGCTGCTGGAGATCGTGCACTGGCTGCGGGTGGACAGGAGCGCGCGCTACCTGCGCAAGGGCAGCAGCACCTTCTGCAACATCTACAGCTACGACTACTGCTTCCTGGCCGGCGCCTACCTGCCGCGGGTGTGGTGGACGGCGACCGCGATCAGCGCGCTCAACTCCGGCAGGAGCGTGGCGGTGGTGTACGACCAGACCGTGCGCGAGCTCAACGCCAACAGCCTGCACGACTGGCTGCCGGAGTTCGGGCCGCAGTTCGGCTGGCGCCGGGAGTTCGACCTGGACGCACTGCAGGCGGCGGCCAATGCCGGCGCGGTCTGCCTGGTCTCGGGGAAGAACGCCAACAGCGAGAGCCCCGGCCATATCTGCCCGGTGGTGCCGGAGAAGGGTACGCGGCAGGCCGACCGCAGGAACGGGTGGGTCCACGCGCCGCTGCAGAGCAATGCCGGACGCGAGAACTTCCAGTTCGGGACGCCGCGCTGGTGGACCTCGGCCACGTTCAGGAGCACTTCGTTCTGGATCCATGACTGAGACGGCGGGCGTGCCCAGCGCCGCCAGGGAGGGGATATGGATAGGGAGCAGGCGTCCACGCCGATGGAACGTGCCGCCGGACACATGGACGGCACGCTGGGACAGGGGGCCGGGCTGCAGGACCGCGCGGCCTTGGCCGGGGAGGAGGCGCGGCTGGTGGAGCGGCGCCGCGCCCGCGCCGGCATCGACCCCGGCGCGCCGCGCATCGGCCTGGCGCTGTCCGGCGGCGGCATCCGCAGCGCGACCTTCTGCCTGGGCCTGCTGCGCGGCCTGGCGCAGAACGGCCTGCTGAAGCGCTTCGACTACCTGTCCACGGTATCCGGCGGCGGCTACGTGGGTGCCGCGTTCACCCGGGTGGTGCAGAAGATCGGCGTGGTCGAGGCCGAGAACGCCTTCGCCCGCAGCGATTCGGTGCTGCTGGAATGGCTGCGCCGCAACGGCCGCTACCTGACCCCGCGCGGCGCGCGCGACGTCGGCGCGGCAGTGGCCACCTACCTGCGCAGCGCGCTGGCGGTGCACGCGGAGATGGCGGTGCTGGCGGTGCTGCTGGGCGTGCTGGTGGTGCTGCCGCACGCCCTGCACAACGACCTGGACCTGGTGCTGTCCGCGCAGTGGCAACCATGGGCGTCGGCGTGGTTCGTGCTCGCGGCGGCGGCGTGGATGCTGCTGGCCTCCAGCACCCTGGTGCCGTACTGGACCCTGCGCGACCTGCCACGGAAGGCCAACGAGCCGGGGACGCCGCTGCTGGCCATCCTGCCGCCGCGCGCGGCCGACGTGGTGGTGCTGGCGCTGCTGCTGGCGGGCCTGTGGCTGCTGCCCGGGCGCGACCTGGCCTGGCTGCAGCCGCCCTGGGCGGCGCCGTCGGCGGCGTTCTTCCTGTGCCTGTTCGCCGCCGGCACCCTGGCCCGGCATGCCGGGCTGTACCTGCGCCTGTCCGGGCGCTCGGACGAACGCCCCAACACCCGCCTGGCGCAGCAACGCAACCGCCTGACCGAGGCCTTGCGCCGCGCCAATGCGCTGGCGCTGGGGCTGGCCGGGCTGGGCGTGGTCGACGTGCTTACCTGGCAGGTGGCCAAGCTGCTGGAACAGGGCGACCGCTGGCTGGAGGGCGGCCTGACCCTGGGCAGCCTGCTGGTGCTGCTGCGCGCGTTGAGCGAACCGCTGCAGCGCATGGCCCGCTCCTCGGATGGCCCGCATGCGCGCTGGACGCCGAAGCTGCTGAACCTGCTGGGCCTGCTGGTCGGCGCGCTGGTGGTGTGCGCCTGGGTGCTGCTGGTCCAGTGGGTGGTGTTCATCGCCCCGTTGCGGGGCGAGGACGGCGTGCTGGCCTACCTGCCGTTCTGGGCGCGCGCGGCGGTGCTGGGCGCGCTGGCGCTGGCCTGGGTGCTGCTGACCCAGCGCAACCGCGACTGGGTCAATTCCAGCTCCCTGCACGGCTTCTACCGCGCGCGCCTGGTGCGCGCCTACCTGGCGCTGGGCAACGTGCAGCGCTTCGGCCCGCGCCTGGATGGCGAACGGGAATCGCCCGACGCCTGGTCGGTGACCACGGTGGTCCCGGGCGACGACACCGACCTGTCCAGCCACCGTCCCGAGGAAAACGGCGGCCCGCTGCACCTGGTCGGGGTGTGCCTGAACCAGACCCGCGAGGCGGCCAGCGGCATGTACAACGCCGACCGCAAGGGCCTGGCCGCCACCATCAGCGCGCGCGGCATGGAGCTGGGCAGGGACCGCTTCCTGCCGCTGGCGCAGATGCGCGACCCGGGCACCCTGGGGCGCTGGATCGCCATTTCCGGCGCGGCGGCCTCGCCGGGCGCGGGCTCCTACACCTCGCGGGGCTGGGCGGTCCTGCTGTTCATGGTGGGGGCGCGCCTGGGGTTCTGGCTGCGTCCGCGCCAGGAGGGCGCCGCGCAGGAGGAGCCGGCGCGCGACGGCCTGCTGCGGCGCGCCGGGCGCTGGCTGGGCACGACCAAGTTCGGCCTGCTGGCCAGCGAGGCGCTGGCGTCGTTCGCCGGGCCGTGCCAGGACTGGTGGTACCTGTCCGACGGCGGGCACTTCGAGAACACCGGCGTGCACGCGCTGCTGCAGCGCCAGCTGGACTTCATCGTGCTCGCCGACTGCGGCGCCGACCCGCGCTACGAGTACGACGACCTGGAGAACCTGGTGCGCAAGGCGCGCATCGACTTCGACTGCGACATCGAGTTCTGCACGCCGGAGGACGCCGCCGCGATGGGCGCGGTCGCCAGCGAGCACCTGGCGGTGCTGGCACCGGAGGACCTGGCCAAGAACTACACCGCGCGCGGCGTGCTGCTGGCGCGGATCTGCTACAACCGCAGCAACCCGGCGCGGCGGCGGCTCGGCACCCTGCTGGTGGTCAAGCCGGCCCTGCACGTGTCGCTGGACGCCGACGTGCTGGCCTATGCCCGCCGCCATCCGCTGTTCCCGCAGCAGCCGACCTCCGACCAGTTCTTCGACGAGGCGCAGTGGGAGAGCTACCACCGCCTGGGCGAGGACATGGGACGGGCGCTGCGGGCGGAGTGGCTGGAGAAGGTGCACGGCTGGAACATGCCGGCGCCAAGGCCGGGGAATGTGCTGGAACCGCTGCGGCGGCCGCCCAAGCCCGAGCCGCAGAAGGCGCCGGTGCCGTTCTGGCGCCCGGAAACCAGGGCCGCCGCGATCGGGGCCACCGTCGGCGTCGGCGTGCTGGGCACGCTGCTGCTGCCGATGGCGCAGGCATTGCAGCAGTGGCAGCAGGAACGCAGCGCACGCGAGCAGGCGGTGGAGGCGGTGCTGGACCGCGTGGATGCCATCCGCGAGGCGAGTCCGGACAAGCCGCCCGGCGCGGACGAGCGCGGCGCCGTGCGCCTGCTGGCCGACGCAGTGCGCTACGGTGGGGTATCGGCGCGGGTGCGCCGCCATGCGGCCAGCCGCCTCGCGGGGCTTGCGGCGCTATGCCAGGTCCCCGCGGATCCCGCCGGGAACAGCTGCGATCCGGCACGCCACTGGGTATGCGACGACGTCTGCGGCACGCACCCCGACCAGGACGACCCGTACTGGATGCCCGCGCCGCAGCAGGAGCCCTGCAGGAATCCCCTGCTGGCACGCTTGCCCGCGTGCAACCGGCAACGGCCCGCGGATGCAGGCACGATGGCCATGCCGGAACCGGCCGTGGCTGCCGGCGGCAGTACTGCCTCGACCTACCCGGAGGCCGCGGCGGACCTGGAGGCGCCCGGCATCGACGGGCCGACTGCGCTGCAGTCCGGTCCCGGCGGGGGCAGGGGGCCGGCGTCGGTGCCGGAACCGGGCACGGAGGAGCCGGCGTCGGTGCCGGCGCCGCTTCCGGTCGAAGCGCCGGCTCCGGCACCGCCGGCGTCCGCGCGGGTCCCCGCGCTCGCGGCATGCGGGACGGAAGCGTCGCCCATGACCCTGTACGTGCAGGTACACGACGAGGCCAGCCGTGCCTGGATCGCCGGCCTGCTCAAGGGCGACTCCGATATCGCCCCGGCGCTGGGGAATACGGTGCGCGTGCCCGGCATCGAGAACGTGGTCGCCACCGCGCAGCGCCATGGCCGCAATCCGCCCGCGCCCTGGCCGCGGCCGACCCTGCTGGTCCACCGCCGCGGCAACGAGGGCGACCGCGAGTGTGCCCGCGGGATTGCCGCGGCGCTGGCGGCGCGGGAGCGTGGCCTGGAGGTGCAGGTGCGCGAGCTGGCCGCGTCCATCCGCAGCAACCGCCGCGTGATCGAACTATGGCTGCCGCCCTGCGCCACGGATGCGGGCACGTCCGGTCCGGCGCGTTGCGAAGCCGTGCCTTAGCGCCGCTGTTCTGCCCGGGCGGGAAAGGGCACAAACAGGAAGGCCATGCCGGCGCACCGGCATGGCCTTCGGTGGCGCGCGGACGGTCCGCTCGCGCGGACCGCAGCGGCTCAGGCGGCGCCGCCCTTGAGCCTGGCCAGGCGCAGCCAGGTATCGACCACGGTGTCGGGGTTGAGCGACACCGACTCGATGCCTTCCTGCATCAGCCACTCGGCCAGGTCCGGGTGGTCGGAGGGACCCTGGCCGCAGATGCCCACGTACTTGCCCTTGGCGCGCGCGGCCTTGATCGCCATCGACAGCAGCTTCTTGACCGCCGGGTTCCGCTCGTCGAACAGGTGGGCGACGATCGAGGAGTCGCGGTCCAGGCCCAGCGACAGCTGGGTCAGGTCGTTGGAGCCGATCGAGAAGCCGTCGAAGATCTCGAGGAACTCGTCCGCCAGCAGGGCGTTGGACGGCACCTCGCACATCATGATGATCTTCAGGCCGTTCTCGCCCTGGCGCAGGCCGTTCTTCGCCAGCACCTCGACCACCTTGCGGCCTTCCTCGAGCGTGCGCACGAACGGGATCATCACCCAGAGGTTCTCCAGGCCCATCTCGTTGCGCACGCGCAGCACCGCCTTGCATTCCAGGGCGAAGGCGTCGGCGAAGGACGGATCGACGTAGCGGCTGGCGCCGCGGAAGCCGATCATCGGGTTCTCTTCCTCAGGCTCGTAGCGCTGGCCGCCGATCAGGTTGGCGTACTCGTTGGACTTGAAGTCCGACAGGCGCACGATCACCGGGTTGGGCGCGACCGACGCGGTGAGGGTGGCGATGCCCTCGGCGAGGCGGTCGACGTAGAAGCTGACCGGGTCGGCGTAGCCGGCGACGCGCTCGTCGATCCGGCGCTTGGTGTCCGCGTCCTGGCGGTCGTACTCCAGCAGCGCCTTGGGGTGCACGCCGATGTGGCTGGCGATGATCATCTCCAGGCGCGCCAGGCCGATGCCGGCGTTGGGCAGCTGGCCGAAGTCGAACGCACGCTCGGGATTGGCGACGTTCATCATGATCTTCAGCGGCGCCGGCGGCATGTTGCCCAGGTCGGTGGTGGTGCGCTCGAACGGCAGGCGGCCGGCATAGATGTAGCCGGTATCGCCCTCGGCGCAGCTGACGGTCACTTCCTGGCCGTCCTTGATCAGGTCCAGCGCGTTGCCGGTGCCGACCACCGCCGGCACGCCCAGCTCGCGGGCGATGATCGCCGCGTGGCAGGTGCGGCCGCCGCGGTTGGTGACGATGGCGCTGGCGCGCTTCATCACCGGCTCCCAGTCCGGGTCGGTCATGTCCGCGACCAGCACGTCGCCCGGCTGCACGCGGTCCATGTCCTCCAGCGAGCGCACCACGCGCGCCACGCCGGCGCCGATCTTCTGGCCGATGGCGCGGCCCTCGGCGATCACCTCGCCGCGCTTCTCCAGCGCGAAGCGCTCGATCTGGGTGGCGTGGCCACGCGACTTCACCGTCTCCGGACGCGCCTGCACGATGAACAGCTTGCCGGACACGCCGTCCTTGGCCCATTCGATGTCCATCGGGCGGCCGTAGTGCTGCTCGATGGTCAGGGCCTGGCGCGCCAGCTCGTGCACGTCCTCGTCGGAGAGCGAGAAGCGGTTGCGCAGCTCGGCCGGCGTGTCCTCGGTGCGCACGCGCTCGCCGGGCTGGTCCGAATACACCATGCGGATCGCCTTGCTGCCGAGCGAGCGGCGCAGGATCGCCGGCTTGCCCTGCTTCAGCGTGGGCTTGTAGACGTAGAACTCGTCCGGGTTCACCGCGCCCTGCACGACCATCTCGCCCAGGCCGTAGCTGGCGGTGACGAACACCACGTCGCGGAAGCCGGACTCGGTGTCCAGGGTGAACAGCACGCCGGAGGCACCCACGTCCGAGCGCACCATCAGCTGCACGCCCGCCGACAGGAACACGTCCTCGTGCTTGAAGCCGTGGTGCACGCGGTAGGCGATCGCGCGGTCGTTGTACAGCGAGGCGAACACTTCCTTGACCTTGTGCACGACATCGTCGGCGCCGGTCACGTTGAGGAAGGTCTCCTGCTGGCCGGCGAACGAGGCATCGGGCAGGTCCTCGGCGGTGGCGGAAGAGCGCACGGCCACCGCCACGTCGTCGCCGCCGTTCTCGCTGCACAGCTTCGCGTAGGCGGTGCGGATATCGGCATCCAGCGCCGGCTGCAGCGGGGCATCGATCACCCACTGGCGGATCTCGCGCCCGGCCGCGGTAAGCGCGTTGACGTCCTCGACGTCCAGCTGCGCGAGCCGGTCGTAGATGCGCTGGTGCAGGTCGTTGTGCGCGATGAAGTCCTTGAACGCTTCGGCCGTGGTGGCGAAGCCACCCGGCACCGAGACGCCGAGGCCGGACAAGTGCCCGATCATCTCGCCGAGGGAGGAATTCTTGCCGCCGACGCGTGCCAGGTCGGCAAGACGAAGCTCATGCAACCACAGGATGTTCTGGTTCAAGTGCGATGCTCCGTGGAGCCACGCCCGGCCGGGCAATGGCCGTGTCCCGAGGTATGTGGGGTGGTTATGATGCCCCTGCGATTTGCGGCATATCAATGTTGATCATGTCATTCAACACGAAACCGGAGACGTCACAGGCATGAGCGCGATCCGCCCTGTTTTCTACGTTTCCGATGGTACCGGTATCACGGCGGAAACCATCGGCCACAGCCTGCTGACCCAGTTCAGCGGATTCCAGTTCGTGACCGACCGCATCGCCTTCGTCGACGACCTCGACAAGGCGCGCGAGGCGGCCGCGCGCATCCGCTCGGCCGGCGAGCGCTACGGCGTGCGGCCGATCGTGGTCAATTCCTGCGTCGATACCCAACTGAGCATGCTCCTGGCCGAAAGCGGGGCGTTGATGCTGGACGTGTTCGCGCCGTTCATCGAGCCGCTGGAGCGCGAGCTCAACCAGCCCCGGCAGGCGAGGGTGGGGCGCGCGCACGGCATCGTCGACTTCGACAGCTACCACCGCCGCATCGAGGCGATGAATTACGCCCTGGCGCATGATGACGGCGTCGCGCTGGACTATGTCGACGCCGACGTGGTGCTGGTGGGCGTGTCGCGCGCGGGCAAGACGCCGACCTGCGTGTACCTGGCGCTGCATTACGGCGTGAAGGCCGCCAACTACCCGCTGACCGACAGCGACCTGGACAACGACAGGTTGCCGGAGCGGCTGCGTCCGTACCGGCGCAAGCTGTTCGGACTGACCATCGATCCGGACCGGCTGCAGCAGATCCGCCAGGAGCGCAGGCCGGATTCGTCCTATTCGCGGCTGGAGACCTGCAGGCGCGAGGTGCAGGCGGCCGAGGCGATGTTCGCGCGCGAGCGCATCCCGACCCTCAGCACCACGCACACCTCGATCGAGGAGATCTCCAGCAAGGTGCTGGCCACCTTCGGCCTGCAGCGGGAGATGTTCTGAACGGCGGCCCGTACGCATGGGGGCCGGCGGCGGGCTTTTCAATGCTGCCGCGCGCGCGCCTTGCCGTGTAGCATCGGGCGCATGCAGCAGGCACTCCCCATCGTCGCGCGTATCCCCAGGATCGGCCGCTTCGGCTGGCTGATGGGGCTGTACGCGGAGAACCACGCCCGCCTGACCCGGCTGTTCGCGCCGGCCGGGCTGGCGTGCGGCAGCTACGTGTCCTCGCTGGGCGACGGCCTGGACGTGCGCCTGGACGTGCTCGAGCGCCACCGCTACACGGTCGAGCTGCGCCTGACCTACGACCTGTGCGACCCGGTGACCGGCGAGCCGGACCCCTCTGCCTACCTGCGCCTGTACAACGACGCCCGCCAGGTCGAGACCACCCACTGCTACGTCGGCCGGCGCTGGCAGGACGTGATCGGCATGTACCCGCCGCCGGCCGAAGTGGTGGGCCACCGCCTGCGCATGAACACCTTCCTGGGCAAGTGGCTGCAGTACCTGGCCGAGCAGGGCCACGGCGTGGCCACGCTGCGCCCGGCGCCGCCGCTGGCCGCGCCGCGGGCACCGCTGGCGGCCGTGGCGCGGGACTGACCATGGGCTTCGATCCGCGTTCCGTGCCGCTGTCGGTGCTGGACCTGGCCCCGGTGTGCGAGGGCTCGGACGTCTCCGCCGCGCTGGCCAACAGCGTCGACCTGGCCCGCCATGCCGAGGCCCTGGGCTACCGCCGGTTCTGGCTGGCCGAGCACCACAACATGCCCGGCATCGCCAGCGCCGCCACCGCGGTGCTGATCGCGCACGTGGCCGCGCATACCTCGAAGATCCGGGTTGGCGCTGGCGGGATCATGCTGCCCAACCATTCGCCGCTGCAGGTGGCCGAGCAGTTCGGCACCCTGGCCGCGCTGCATCCGGGCCGGATCGACCTGGGCGTGGGCCGCGCGCCGGGCACCGACCACGCCACCGCGCGGGCGCTGCGCCGCTATTTCGACTCCGCCGAGCAGTTCCCGCAGGACGTGCAGGAGCTGCTGCGCTATTTCGAGCCGGTGCAGCCGGGCCAGGCGGTGCAAGCCGTGCCCGGCGCCGGGCTCGGGGTGCCGGTGTGGATCCTGGGTTCCAGCCTGTTCGGCGCGCAGCTGGCCGCGGCGCTGGGCCTGCCGTACGCGTTCGCCTCGCACTTCGCCCCGGATGCGCTGGAGGAAGCCCTGCTGGTCTACCACCGGCACTTCCGGCCCTCGAAGCACTGCGCCGAGCCGCACGTGATGCTGGCGGTGAACGTGGTGGCCGCGGCCACCGACGCCGAGGCGCGGCGGCTGTTCACCACCCCGCAGCAGGCCTTCGTGAACCTGCGCCGCGGCCGCCCGGGGCTGATCCCGCCGCCGGTGGACGACATCGAGGCCTACTGGAACCCGCAGGAGAAGGCCGGGGTGGAGCGGGCGCTGGCCTGCAGCGTGGTCGGCAGCCGCGACACCGTGGCCGAGGGCCTGGCGCGCTTCGTCCAGCGCCACCGCCCGGACGAGCTGATCGTGGTGGCCAACCTGCACGACCACCAGGCCCGGCTGGAGTCCTACCGGATCGCGGCCGAGGCCTGGGGCCTGGCGGCCGCCGGTTGACCACCTGAACGGCGCCGACGGACGGCGCTCGCTATTCCGGACGAATACGGGTATCGTGCCCTCACTGTGTTTGCATGGGTCACCGTGAATCGTGGCCTGATGCAGTCGATCCGACGATCGCGCTACATCGTTCCGCTTTGCCTAACACCTGCAACCCAGTACCCGCCGCGGATGTCCCGCGACCGGGTTTTCCATTTTTCCGTTGAGGAGTTAGCAAACATGTCCGATCGTCAGACCGGTACCGTCAAGTGGTTCAACGACGCCAAGGGCTTCGGCTTCATCACCCCGGAGAGCGGTGCCGACCTGTTCGTGCATTTCCGTTCGATCCAGGGCTCGGGCTTCAAGTCGCTGCAGGAAGGCCAGAAGGTCTCCTTCATCGTCGTGCAGGGCCAGAAGGGCCTGCAGGCCGACCAGGTCCAGGCGCTGTAACTGACTGGCCTTCCCGGCTCGCGCCGGGATCGCAGACCGGAACGCCGGGGGCGCAAGCCTCCGGCGTTTTCCGTTTCCGGGCCCGGCGCGCGGCGCAACGGATGGCAAACGCCGGCCGTGCGAGGATGGGCGCAGTCGAACAGGAGTTGCCGATGCTGACCGTCCATCACCTGGAAAATTCCCGTTCCCAGCGCGTGCTGTGGCTGCTGGAGGAACTGGAGCTGCCGTACCACGTGGTGCACCACAGGCGCGACCCGAAGACCCTGCTGGCGCCGCCGGAGCTGCGCGCCGTGCACCCGCTGGGCAAGGCTCCGGTGCTGGTGGATGGCGGCCAGGCGCTGGCCGAATCCGGTGCGATCCTGGAATACCTGGTCGAGCGCTACGACACCGGCTATGCGCTATCGCCGCCGCCGGAACCGGCGCTGGCCGAGGAGCGCCTGCTGTACCGCTACTGGATGCACTACGCCGAGGGCTCGGCCATGCCGCCGATGCTGCTGTCGCTGGTGCTGCGCCGGATCCGCAACGCGCCGATGCCGTTCTTCGCCCGGCCCATCGCCCGCGCCATCGTCGACCGCACCCTGGCCGGCTTTGTCTCGCCGCAGGTGAAGCTGCACCTGGACTGGATGGAGCAGGCGCTGGACGGCGGCGGCTGGTTCGCGGGCGAGCGCTTCACCGCGGCCGACATCCAGATGAGCTTCCCGATCGAGGCCGCGGCGGCGCGCGCCGGGCTGGACGGCCACCCGAACCTGCGCGGCTTCCTCGAGCGCATCCACGCGCGCCCGGCCTACCAGCGGGCGCTGGAGCAGGGCGGCCCGTTCGCGGTCGCCACCGGCTGATCCGCCCGCCGGCGGCGACCCATGCGGATCGGATTCGACAACAGCTTCCTGCGCGAACTGCCCGGCGACCCCGAGGCCGGGCCGCGCGTGCGCGAGGTCTTCGCGGCCTGGTCGCGGGTGGATCCCACCCCGGTGGCCGCGCCGCGGCTGCTGGCCTGGTCGCCCGAGGCCGCGGCCCTGGCCGGGCTGGACGCCGCCGACGCCGAGCACCCGGACTTCGCCCGCGTGTTCGGCGGCAATGCGCTGCTGGAAGGCATGCAGCCGTGGGCGGCCAACTACGGCGGCCACCAGTTCGGCAGCTGGGCCGGGCAGCTGGGCGATGGCCGCGCGATTTCGCTGGGCGAGGCGATCGGGCCGGACGGCGGGCGCTGGGAACTGCAGCTCAAGGGCGCGGGGCGCACGCCGTACTCGCGTTTCGGCGACGGCCGCGCGGTGCTGCGCTCCTCGATCCGCGAGTTCCTGTGCAGCGAGGCCATGCACCATCTGGGCATCCCCACCACGCGCGCGCTCAGCCTGGTCGGCACCGGCGAGGAGGTGGTGCGCGACATGTTCTACGACGGCCATCCGCGCCCGGAGCCCGGTGCCGTGGTGTGCCGGATGGCGCCCAGCTTCCTGCGCTTTGGCAGCTGGCAACTGCCGGCCTCGCGCGGCGATACCGCGCTGCTGCGGCGGCTGGCGGACCATGTCCAGCGCCACCACTTTCCGGACCTGCATGGACTGGGCCCGGCCGGCGACGCGGAATGGTTCGCGCAGGTGTGCGAGCGCACCGCGTGGATGGTGGCCGGCTGGATGCGGGTGGGCTTCGTCCACGGGGTGATGAACACCGACAACATGTCCATCCTCGGCCTGACCATCGACTACGGTCCCTATGGCTGGCTGGAGGACTACGACCCGGACTGGACGCCCAACACCACCGACGCCCACGGCCGCCGCTACCGCTATGGCGCCCAGCCGCAGGTGGCGTACTGGAACCTCACCCGGCTGGCGCAGGCGCTGGCGCCGCTGTTCGGCGCGGCCGCGCCGCTGGAGGCCGGGCTGCAGCGCTACCTGGACGCCTGGGCCCGGGCCGAGCGGGAAATGGTGGCCGGCAAGCTGGGCCTGGCCCGCGCCGGCGCCGGTGACGTGGCCCTGTTCGAGGACCTGTGCCGGGTGCTGCAGGCCGGGCAGTTCGACCTCACCACGTTCTTCCGCCAGCTTGGGGAGGTGGATCCGGCCACGGCCAGGCCGGCGGACTTCGCGGCGGTGTCCTACGACGCCGTCGCGGCCGCGGCGGTGTCGCCGGCGTTGCAGGAGTGGCTGGCACGCTACGCCGCGCGCCTGGCCGACGACCCGCTGGCGCCACCACGGCGGCGCGAACGCATGCGCCTGGCCAATCCGCGCTACGTGTTGCGCAACTGGCTGGCGCAGGAGGCCATCGACCGTGCCGAGGCCGGCGACCTGGCGTCGGTGGCGACGCTGCTGGAGGTGATGCGCCGCCCGTACGAGGACCAGCCTGGACGGGAGCACTACGCCGGCCTGCGCCCCGAATGGGCGCGCCATCGCGCCGGCTGCTCGATGCTGTCCTGCAGCTCCTGACGGCGTTACCGTTTGCGCATCCCGTCCGTCCGGAGAGCTTCCCCGATGTCCGCAACAATCGCCGAACCCGCCACCCAGCCGGCCTGGGCCTCGCTGGTCCGCGAGATCCCGGACTTTCCCTCGCCGGGCATCGTGTTCCGCGACATCTGCCCGCTGCTGGCCGATGCCGACGGCCTGGCCGCGATGCTCGACGACCTGGCCGCGCCATGGCGCGGCGTGGCGATCGACCTGGTGGCCGGGATCGAGGCGCGCGGCTTCATCCTCGGCGCCGCGCTGGCGCCGCTGCTGGGTGCCGGCTTTCTGCCGCTGCGCAAGCCGGGCAAGCTGCCCGGGCCGGTGGTCGAGGAACAGTACGCGCTGGAATACGGCAGCGACCGGCTGCAGCTGCAGGCCGGCGCGGTCGCGCCGGGCACCCGCGTGCTGCTGGTGGACGACGTGCTGGCCACCGGCGGCACCCTGGCCGCGGCGGCCCGGCTGCTGGCACAGCAGCAGGCCCGGGTGGTCGGGGCGGGGGTGCTGATGGAGCTGGTGGCCCTCGGTGGCCGTGCCCGCTGGGAAATCGACGCGCCGCTGGTGGCCTTGCTGAGGCACTGAGGCGGGATCGGGTTCGGGATTCGGGATTCGTGGTTGGTGCTTCGCGGGGCGCGTAGTCCGGACAACGCGGCGCATCCGGGGGCGCGACGCGCGCCCCGGTAGGCAGGGTCAGAGCCTGCGTACGCGGAAGCGGCGGCCCTTGATCCTGCCGGCTTCCAGCCGCTGCAGGGCGCGTTCCGCCTGTGCGTTGGCGATGGCCACGTAGGAGCGGGTGGCCGCAATCACGATCTTGCCGATGGCCGATCCGGGCAGGCCGGCCTCGCCGGTCAGGGCGCCGAGGATGTCGCCGGGGCGCAGCTTGTCGGTCTTGCCGCCGTCGATGCGCAGGGTGGTCATTGGTGCCTGCGCCGGCTGCGCGGGGCGACCGGTGGCCAGCGGCGCGTTCTCGCGCGGCGGCGGGCTGTCCTGGGCGGCGGCGATCATCCCGGCGCGCGCGTTCTCGCGGCCGGCGACCAGGCTCAGGGCCAGGCCACGGCGGCCGGCGCGGCCGGTGCGGCCAATGCGG
>NZ_ALIP01000020.1:0-20016 GCF_000283075.1 Pseudoxanthomonas sp. GW2 | reverse complement strand
GATGCGGCGGCCGCCGTGATGGCCCCGCCAATCGCCCGAGGGCGTCCTGCATGCCTCCACGCCTCGCTGACATGCCGTCCACGGCCCGCTGCCCACACTCGCGTCCACCGCCGTGCGCATGCGCCTTCCGGAGCATCGATGAACGCCGCGAGCCTCTCCAATGCCGTGGGCATCCCCCGCCGGCGATCCGCCGCGTGCAGGACGGATTGACCATGGACGCCCTGCTGCTTTCGCGCATCCAGTTCGCGTTCGTCATCTCCTTCCACGTGCTGTTCCCGGCCTTCACCATCGGCCTGGCGTGGTGGCTTTCCTTCGTGGAGTGGCGCTGGCTGCGTACCCACGATGCGGCCTGGCGGCGGATCTACTTCTTCTGGATGCGGATCTTCGCCATCTCCTTCGGCATGGGCGTGGTCAGCGGCATCGTCATGACCTTCCAGTTCGGCGCCAACTGGCCGGAGCTGAGCCGGGTCGGCGGCGGCATCCTGGGCCCGCTGCTGAGCTACGAGGTGATGACCGCCTTCTTCCTGGAGGCCAGCTTCCTGGGCGTGATGCTGTTCGGCTGGGGGCGGGTGTCGGAGAAGCTGCACTTCCTGGCCACCTGCATGGTCGCGGTGGGCACGCTGTTCTCGGCGTTCTGGATCCTCAGCGCCAACAGCTGGATGCATACGCCGGCCGGTTACGCGCTGGCCGGTGGCATCGTCGAGCCGGCGGACTGGCTGGCGATCATCTTCAATCCCTCCTTCCCCTATCGCCTGGTGCACATGACGCTGGCGGCGTTCATCACCAGCTGCTTCGTGATCGGCGGCGTGTCGGCCTGGCTCCTGCGCCGCGGCATCCAGGCCGACGAGGCGCGGCGCATGCTGCACGCGGCGGTGGCCTTCGCCGCGATCACCGTGCCGCTGCAGATCCTGGCCGGCGACATGCACGGCCTCAACACCCTGGAGCACCAGCCGATCAAGGTCGCGGCGATGGAGGGCCACTGGCATCCGGCCGAACCCGGCGCCGGGGTACCGCTGACCGTGTTCGCCGTGCCCGACCAGGAGGCGGAGACCAACCGCCACGCCATCGCCATCCCACGCCTGGGCAGCCTGATCCTGACCCATGAATGGGACGGCGACATCCCGCCGCTGACCTCGGTGCCGCCGGAGGAGCGGCCGCCGGTGGCGCCGGTGTTCTATGCCTTCCGGATCATGGTCGGCATCGGCGTACTGATGCTGCTGCTGGCCTGGGCCTCGGCCTTCGCCTGGTGGCGCGGCACGCTGCTGCGCAGCCGGCTGCTGCTGGGCGCCTGGAACCTGATGCTGCCGGCGGGCTTCATCGCCCTGGTCGCCGGCTGGTTCGTCACCGAGATCGGGCGCCAGCCCTGGGTGGTACACGGGCTGATGCGCACCGCCGATGCGGTGGGCGAGCAGAGCGCCGGCATGGTCCTGGCTTCGCTTGCCACCTACGTCGTCGGCTATGCCTTCGTGTTCGGCTTCGGGGTCTGGTACCTCGCCCGGCTGGTGCGCCGCGGCCCGGTGCCCGACCGCGACGGCCCGGACCTGGAAGGCGGCGAGCGCACCCCGGCACGGCCGATCTCCGCGGCCGGCATGCCCGGAGAAGACCAATGAGCATGGAGCAATGGCTGCCGGTCGCCTGGTTCGTGGTGATCTGCTTCGGGATCCTGATGTACGTGGTGCTGGACGGCTTCGTCCTGGGCCTGGGCATCCTCGCCCCGTTCGCGCGCAATCCGCAGGAACTGGACCTGATGATGAACACCGCCGCGCCCATCTGGGACGGCAACGAGACCTGGCTGGTGCTGGGCGGCGTCGGCCTGCTCGCGGCGTTCCCGGCGGTGTACGCGCTGGTGCTGTCCTCGCTGTACCTGCCGGTGCTGGTGATGGTGATGGCGCTGGTGTTCCGCGGCGTGGCCTTCGAGTTCCGCTTCAAGGCGCGGCGCTCGCGCTGGGTCTGGGGCGGTGCGTTCTTCGCCGGATCGCTGCTGGCGGCGGTGGCGCAGGGCGTGATCCTCGGCGCCATCGTCCAGGGCCTGGCGGTGGAGGACGGTCGCTACGTGGGCGGCGCGTTCGGCTGGTTCAGTCCCTTCACCATGCTCACCGGGCTGGCGCTGGCCGCCGGCTATGCACTGCTGGGCGGCAGCTGGCTGATCCTCAAGACCGAAGGCCCGGTGCGCACCCTGGCCTGTGGGCTGACCCGGATGCTGGCCGGCGTGGTGATCGCCGCGCTGGGCCTGGTCAGCACCTGGCTGCCCTTCCTCAGCTCGCGGGTGATGGCGCGCTGGTTCGAGAGCGGCAACTTCTGGTGGCTGTCGCCGGTGCCGCTGTGCGCCCTGGTCGTGTCGGTGCTGCTGTGGCGCACGACCGGACGCGGCGGCCCCGATTCGCGGCCGTTCCTGCTGTCGCTGCTGCTGTTCGCGCTGGCCTTCGTCGGCCTGGTGCTGGGCATGTGGCCGTACCTCGTTCCGCCGACCTACTCCCTGTGGCAGGCGGCCGCGCCGCCCTCGTCGCAGGTCTTCGCCCTGGTCGGGCTGGTCGTGTTGCTGCCGCTGGTGCTGGGCTACACCGCCTGGTCCTACCGCGTGTTCCGCGGCAAGGTCGGCGCCGACGCCGGATACCACTGACGCATCACGCCGCGACAACGGCGGGCGCGCACGGCCTTTACCGGCCTGCACACACACTGGCGGTTCCCCCCGACCACGGAGCACCGCCATGGCCCTGCCCGATTACCCGAAGCCGCCGTTCAAGCGCCAGCAGCAGTCCTTCCCCGGCAAGACCTCGCGCATGGAGCCGCGCCCGGACCATGGCGAGGACAGCTACGTCGGCAGCGGCCAGCTGGAAGGCAAGCGCGCCCTGGTCACCGGCGGCGACAGCGGCATCGGCGCCGCGGTGGCGATCGCCTACGCGCGCGAGGGCGCGGACGTGGCCATCGCCTTCCTCCCCGGCGAGCGCGACGATGCGCAGCACGTGCAGGAGCAGATCGTGGCCGCGGGCCGCCGCGCCCTGCTGGTGGAATGCGACATCAGCGACGCGCACCAGGCGGCCGACCTCATCGAACGGGTCCGCAAGGAATTCGGCGGCCTGGACGTACTGGTCAACAACGCCGCCTACCAGCGCTACTTCGAGAGCTTCGACGAGATCACCCTGGACGAGTGGCGCCGCACCTTCGAAACCAACGTGCACGCGGTGTTCAACCTGGTGCGGCTGAGCCTGCCGATGCTGGAGGGCGGCGGCTGCGTGATCAACACCGCCTCGGTCAACTCGAAGAAGCCCAAGCCCAACATCCTGCCCTACGCCGCCACCAAGGGCGCGGTGGCCAACCTCACCGTCGGCCTGGCCGGCCTGCTGGCCGACCGCGGCGTGCGCGTGAATGCGGTGCTGCCTGGCCCGATCTGGACGCCTTTCATCCCCGCCGGCATGTCGGAGGAGGAGGTCGAGACCTTCGGTGACCAGACGCCGTTCGGGCGGCCGGGGCAGCCGGCGGAACTGGCCTCGGCCTACGTGATGCTGGCCAGCGACAAGGCCAGCTACACCTCCGGCGCGTTGCTGACCATCTCCGGCGGCGCGGTGGTGGTGTAGGCGCCCCAGGCCCCCCGCAGCGCGGCAGGCTGCGGGGCGCGGGCGGAAGGTGGTGGTGCGTGCAGCGCGCCGCCGCTGCCGCGGAACAGGCGCGGCCCGTGGCGCGAACTGCGCTGGCACGGTGGCATGCGTTCCGGCGCGAGCCCTTCCAGCGCGCGCCAGCCGACCACCGCCCAGTGGCCTCCGCCGGCCGGCAGTTCCGGTGACCACCAGCAGCGGCCATCGAAGGTGCCGGCAAACCAGCGGGCGTAACCGTCCTCGCCGCGTGCGCGGATCGCCAGCGGCGCGCGCAGCGGCGGGACCACGTCCACGCTGCGGCAGCAAGGGCAGTCGCCGCCGGCGGACGCGGCGAGGCCGGGCGGCATTTGCGCGCTCATGCCGCGCCCCCGTGGATGCGGCCGCCATGGCCGGGGTGGTCCAGGGTACCGCGCGGATCGCGCGGCGGCGCGTCCAGCTGCTGGCGGTCGGCCTGGCGCGCGGCCATGCGGTCGGCCAGCGCCGGTGCCAGGCGGCTGGCCAGCGAGTTGAACTTCGACATCGCGCCGACCTGGGTCGCGCGGCCGCCATGGCTGGCCGTGTGCAGGATGGCCGCGGCCACCCGCGACGGATCGATCAGCGGCGTCGGCAGCTTGGGCTCGCGGTCCATGTAGTTGCGCGCGTGCTGGGGGAACGGGGTATCGGTGGCGGTCGGCTGCACCAGCACGATCGAGACCGGGCTGTCGCCCACGTGCTCCTCCTCCACCCGCAGCGCATCGGTAAAGCCCTTCACCGCGTGCTTGGACGCCGAATACATGCCCTGCAGCGCCACCACCGCGTCCGACACCTCGCTGCCCAGGTTCACCAGCACGCCGCCGCTGGCGCGCAGGAACGGCAGCGCGGCCAGCGAGCCGTTGACCACGCCCCAGAAGTTCACGTCGAACAGGCGGCGGCTGTCGGCCTCGCCGACTTCCTCCAGCCGCCCGTAGATCGAGACCCCGGCATTGTTCACCCAGGTGTCGATGCCGCCGAAGCGCTGGTGCGCCAGCCGCGCCACCGCGTCCACGTCCGCGCGCCTGGACACGTCGCACTGCGCCGCCAGCGCCTGGCCGCCGGCGGCGACGATGGTGGCGACGGCCTCCTCCAGCACGTCCAGGCTGCGCGCCGCCAGGACCACGCGCGCGCCCTGTTCGGCCGCCGCCAGGGCGGTGCAAAGGCCGATGCCGCTGGAGGCACCGGTGACGACGATGACCTGCTGGTCCAGTGGCTTGTGCTGGGCCATGGGAGACTCCCGGTAACGGCGGGGCGGCCATTGGGCCCTGCGCGCCGGCCAGCCGGCGTGAAGCGGGGGCGCCGGAGCGTGCAGACCTTGCACGGCTGCGGTTCAGCCGAATGGCACCCGCCGCGCCACCATCATGTAGAAGATCGCCAGGAACGAGACCAGCGCCGGGAAACCGAGCGCGGTCCAGGCGCCAAGCACGCGGGCGTACTGCAGCGGCAGCTCGCGCCCCTGCGCGGCGGCGGCCACGGCGATGTCGCGCAGGCGCATCTGCAGCCACACCACCGGCAGCCAGCAGGCCGCGGCAACCACGTACAGCACGATCGACCAGTACAGCCACGGCGTGGACAGCGGGATGTGCAGTCCGCGGGCCAGGTACAGCCCGGTGAGCGGCTGCACCACGATGGTGGTGGCGGTGAACAGCCAGTCGGCCACCACCACCAGCCGCGCCACCGGCGCGATCACCGCCGGATCGCGGGTGCGGCTGATGAACAGCAGGTAGAACGCCGTGCCCACGCCCGTGCCGAACAGGAACGTGGAGGAGAGCACGTGCAGGTACTTAACGGTCACCAGGTCCATGCGCTCGGTCCAGCAGGATCAGGGCCAGGATCGCGCCGGCGATCGGGACGTTCTTCAGCAGCGGGCCGAACGGATGCAGCCAGAACTCCGGCAACCACAGGCTGATCAGCACGGTGTATCCGGCCATCAGCGCCAGCTGGGCGTAGTACACCGGACGCCGCCGCGGCAGCAGGAGCATGGCGATGCCCAGCAGCGCGTCGAGCAGCGCACCGCTCCACAGGGCCGCTTCGGCCACCCCGCCGTGCAGCCCGACCCGCGCCAGCAGCGCGTGGCTGGCCTCGCGCGGGTAGCCCCATAGCGAGACCCAGGCCGTGCCCAGCCACATCGCCGCCAGCGACACGCGCAGGGCAAGCACGGCGCGGCGGAGGCGCAGGCCGGCGCGCAGGCGCGCGGCCTCCGGGGCGGCGATGAAGACCGACGGATCGCGCGGCGGGCGGCCCAGCACGGCGGTGATGCCGTCCGGGTCGCCGGTATTGCCGGCTTCCAGCATGCGCAGCGCATCGGCCCCGACCAGGCCGCCACTCAGGCGCGCAGCCAGCGGCAGCAGCGGCCGCAGCGGCGCCATCGGCAGGCTTGCCACCCGGGGCGCGCGGCCCAGTGCCGCGCCCAGCTCGCGCAGGTAGTCGCGCAGCGGCAGCGGACGCGGGCCGACCGCCTCCAGCGTATCCGGCGGCTCCGCGCAGGTCGCCAGCCGCGCCAGCGCCTCGGCCAGGTCGTCCAGGTGCAGCGGCTGCACCGGCTGGCGTCCGCCGCCCGGCAGCAGCAGCAGCGGCCAGGTCGCCAGCCCCAGGAAGAAGCGGCTGCTGGCGCCCTGCGGCGAGAACACCAGAGAGGGACGCACGATCACCACCGGCGCCGGCAGCTGCCGCAACAGGACCTCGGCGCGCCCCTTGGAGTCGAAGTACGCGGTGCTGCCGCCCAGCTCCGCGCCCAGCGCGGACACATGCAGCAGCCGCCCGATCCCGGCCTGGACCGCGGCGCCGAACAGCGCGGCCACCGCCTTCACGTGCACCGCATCGAAGCTCTGCTGTGCTTGCGCCTGGAAGATGCCCACCGCGTTGACCAGTACGTCGTGGCCGCGCAGGCGCCGCACCAGTTCCCCTTGCGGCGGCAATGCATTGAAGTCCAGCGCCAGGTCCACCCCCTGCCCGCGTCCCGCGAGGACCACCTCATGACCCGCCTGCCGCAACCTGCGCGCGACCGCGCCGCCGATCATCCCGCGCCCCCCGGCCACCACGATCCGCAGGCGCCTGGATGGCGTGCCGTCCTGCTGCGTGCGCTCGGGTCCGGGGCGGTGGCGAGCATCATCTCCACCCTGGTGGTCTCCGCCCGCAGCCGGTGGCGCAGCGGATCGGTGCCCGCCGGCACCAATGCCGCCAGCCAGTGGGTCTGGGACTGGCCGGCCCGGCATGCCAGCGGCTGGTCGGCGCGGCATACCCTGCTCGGCTACGCCATCCACCATGCCAGCTCGCTGCTGTGGGCCGGCGGCTACGAGGCCTGGGGCCACAGGCGTCCGGCCGATCCGCCGTTGCTGCGCGCCGCCGGGATCGCCGCCCTCGCCTACGTGGTCGACTACCACGTGGTGCCGCGGCGGCTCAGCCCGGGCTTCGAGAACCGCATCGGCGCGTCCGGCGTGGCGGCCGCGTACGCGGGCTTCGCCCTGGGCCTGGCGCTGTGCGACCTGGTGAAAGCGCGCCGGCACGGCTCAGCCCCCGCGCACGCGCAGCGCCGCGCGGAACTCGTGCAGCCACGGCAGCACGCACAGCGCCAGCGGCGGCAACAGCAGCGCCAGCCATAGCGGCGCCGGCGCCGGCTCGGGGCGCAAGGCCCAGCCCGCGGCGCGGTCCGCGCCGCCCTGCACCAGCACGATCGCGCCCAGGGCGATCCACGGCGCCATGTCCAGCACGCTGTGCAGGTGCTGCTCCAATGGTGTGATCGTGCGCCGGCCGAACGCGGTCCGCGTGTCCACGTAACCGGCCACCGCATGCGCCACCACCAGGGCGGCAAGCACGGCGAGCAGGCCCGGGCCGGGCGCGAACGCGAGCCAGGCCAGCACGCCACCACCCAGCAGGCCCAGCTGCAGCGCATGCATGGACGACTCGCGCAGGCCGGAGGTGTGCGGCAGGTCGGTGCGGCGATGCTGGGCGAAGTCGAGGAAGCCGGCGGCCAGCCAGGCCAGGTATCCGGCATAGGCCCAGCCGCCGGCGGACATCAGTCCTCGTCCTCCAGTGCGTACGGTGCCAGCGGCGCGTTGGCCGGACCGTTGAGCACCACGCCGGTGCGCGCCTCGAAGCGCGAACCGTGGCAGGGGCAGTCCCAGGACTTCTCCTCGCCGCTCCAGCGCACCACGCAGCCCATGTGCGTGCAGCGCGCGCTGTACGCATGCACCGAACCATCGCCGGCGCGGTACACCGCCACCCGGTGCAGGCCGCGGCGCAGCACCGCGCCGGTGCCGGGGGCGATGTCGGCCACCTCCGCCACCTGCGCGGGCCGCACCCAGTCGCGGTACTGCAGCACGGCGTTGGCGTTCTCGCGCAGCCATTCGCCGCCGGCGCGCAGCGGCTGGCGGCCGGGCTCGTAGAGTTCGCGCCAGGGATTGTCGCGGCCCTGCACCAGGTCGGCGACCAGCAGCCCGCCCAGGGTGCCATGCGTCATGCCGTTGCCCGAATCGCCGGTGATCAGCCACACGTTGTCGTGGTGCGGGTCGGCGCCGATGAAGGCCAGGCCGTCGGCCGGCTCCAGCACCTGGCCGGACCAGGCGGCATGGAAGGATTCAACCTGCGGGAAGCGCTCGCGGGTCCATTCCTGCAATCGCGCATAGGCCTGCGGATCGTCGTCCTGGCCGGTCTTGTGGTCCTCGCCGCCGACCAGCAGCTCCATCCATTCCGGATCGGCGGTCTCGCGCAGGCGCACGTAGTGGTAGGGATCGGCATCGTCCCAGATGAGCGCGTCGGGCACCGTGCCGGCGGGCACGCGCCCGGCGACCACGTAGGTGCGGTACGGCGCCTGCTTGGGGAAGGTGGCGGTGGTGCCGTGGAACGGCACGTTGGCGGCGACCACCACGGCGCGTGCGCGCAGCACGCTGTCGTCGTCCAGGTGCAGCACCGGCTCGTCGCCGCCGGCCACGCGCTGCACGTGCGCGCGCAGGAAGCGGCCGCCGGCATCGCGTACCTCGCGCGCCAGGGCCAGCAGGTAGCCGCCGGCGTCGATCCGCGCCTGGCCGGCGAAACGGATCGCCGGGCCGAACCGCGCCGGAAGTTCCTCGCCCGCCTCGCACCAGCGCACCTCCAGCCCGGACTCGCGCGCGGCCTGCATCTCCCGGCGCAGGCCCTCCGGCTCGCCCGTGTGCGAATACAGGTAGCCGGGCACGCGGTGGAAGCCGCAGTCGGGCGCACCGTTGGCCAGGTCCTCGATCCAGTCGATCGCCGCCGCGTGGCTGGCCGCGGCCAGGCGCGCGCCGTCCTTGCCGTGGTGGCGCTGCAGCAGGGTGAAGCGGTCGTCCAGCGCGGAGGCCAGGTGCGCGGTGGTGCGCAGGGTCTCGCCCGCGCCCACGCCTCCGCGGTCGACCACCAGCACCTGCCTGCCCTCGCGCAGCAGGCAGGCGGCGGTGGTCAACCCTGCGATGCCGGCGCCCACCACCACCACGTCCTGCACGGCGTCCGCTGCCTGCGCCTCGAACCAGGCGGCGGTGGCGTCGCCGATGGGCGCCCAGACCGGGATGGTGCGTGCGGTGGACATGCGGGGCTCCTGTGCGGCGGGGGCCTCCGCACCATCCGGCAGCCGGCGTGAACCCGCCGTCGTGCGCCGTCGGCGGGCAACCGGCCCCTCACTCCACGGGGCGGCCGCGTTCCTCGCCGCGGCGGGCCAGGTAGTTGTAGATCGTGCGCACGCTGATCCCCAGCGCGCGGGCGGCGGCGGCCTTGTCGTTGCCGTAATGGGCCAGGGTTGCGTCCACCGCGCGACGTTCCAGGTCGGCCAGGCTGGTGCCGACGCTGAAGCCGATGCGCGCGCCCTCGCCGTCCGCGGGCGCCGGCACGCTGCCCTGCGGCTCCACGTGCAACAGCGGCGAGCGCTGCAGCAGGTAGGCCGCATGCACGGCGGCGCGCAGTTCGCGCACGTTGCCGGGCCAGGCATGCCGCAGCAGGGCATGGTCGGCACCGGGGGCCAGGCGCTTGTCCTGGCCATGGCCCTCGTTGAGCCGCTGGATGAACAGGTCCGCGAGCACGACCACGTCCTGGCCACGCTCGCGCAGCGGCGGCACCCGCAGCGACAGCGCGCCGATGGCGTGGTACAGGTCCGCGCGCAGCAGGCCCTCGGCCACGCTGCGCGCGGGGTCGCCGGCGACGCAGAACAGCAGGCGCGGGGCCGGGGCATCGACGGTGGCCGCCTGGCGTCCCTCGACCACCGCAAGCAGGCGTGCCTGCACATGCGGCGGCAGGCGCTCGGCGGCGTTTACCAGCAAGCTGCCACCGGCGGCGCGTGCGAACGCGCAGGCATGGGAGTCGGTGTCCGTTTCACCAAACAGCGCCGCCTCCATGCGCGCGGCGGGCAAGGCACCGCAGTCCACCGCCACGAAGGCGCCTTCGCGGCCGCTGGCTGCATGGATGGCACGGGCCACGGCCGCACGCCCGCTGCCCGGCTCGCCGCACAGCAACAGCGGCGCGTCGCCTGCCGCAACGCGCAGCACCAGGTCCGCAAGCCGGCGCATGGCGGGCGAGCCGCCGGCCAGCTCGATGGCGTCGGCAGCCCCGCCCAGGCCCGGCCAGCTGCGCCGCGCGATGCGGCGCAGGACCGCCTGCAGCTGTTCCGGGCGGAATGGTTTGACCAGGTACTCCACCACCGGCGAGGCAATCGCGCGCACCGCGGTGTCGACGCTGGGACGGCCGGTCGCGACCACGATCTGGCCATGGCGCGCCAGGTCCAGGCCATCGAGCAGGTCCATGCCGTTGCCATCCGGCAGGGTCAGGTCCAGCAGGATCAGGTCGGTGGCGTGGTCGCGCACGAAGGCACGTGCTTCGGCCAGGGTGCCGGCCAGCTGCACGCCGCAGCCTTCGTCGGCCGCCAGCCTGCCCGCGGCGCGCGCGAAGCCGGCGTCGTCGTCGACGATCAGGACGGTGGGGGTCATGTGCGGCCTCGGGGGAATGAGTGCAGCGCCGACCCCGCCCGGTTAAGCGGGGGTAGGCGCGATCGCACGGCGACGTCAAAGCGTGACGCGTGCAACCCGCCTGCCTGCCCCGCCGGGCGTGCGCCGGGCGGGGGGCGGGGCCGTCACTCGGTCGGCTGGGTGGGAGGCGGCGGATTGGTCGCCGGGTCGGTCGCCGGATCGGTGGTCGTCGGCACGCAGTTGGGATCGTTCTCCGCGCACGGCGTCGCCGGCGCATTGGGATCGGCGGGCGGCGGCATCGACGGATCGGTCATGGTCGGATCCGGCGTGGTGGTGTCGGCCGGGACGGTGGTGTCGGCGGGCGCCACCGTACCGGTGCTGGCCGGATCCACGGCGGGTTGTTCCTCGCGGCGGTCGCAGGCCGCACAGGCCAGGACCAGTACAGCGCAAAGCAGGGGGATTCGCATGGCAGTCCTCCACGGATGCCGCACGTGCGGCCAGTGCATGAAACCCCGCCCGGGCTTTGGCCGGTGTGAACGCGCCCGCCGCGGTCCTGCAGCGCGTTTAACACAAACCTGCATCCGCTTTACGTGCCATGCACGGCGCGGGTCCGACAGTGCGCGTCCCGGCACCCATGCCACATCGCGTCCCGACCATCCCCCGACCCCATCCGCCCGCGCGCAGCAGCGCGCTCGACCCGGCGCGGCTGCGCCGCCATCTTCCGGAACTGCTACAGCAGTTCGTTCCCGACCCTTCGCCGCAACCGGCGCGTCCCGGTGCCGGCATGCCCGCGCCGGCGCGGCCGCCGGAGCGCCGCCGATGAACCGCGACCAGGACCAGCCGCCGCCGTCGCGGGAACCGGCCCGGCGCGGCGAACAGACCGGCAAGCACGACAGCCGCGACCGCAACGATCCGGAGGTGCAACCGGGCGCGCGCAAGGGTCGCGGGGAGCCGCCGCACGTGAACCCGGAGCCGCCGCGTGGACGTGGCCAAGGATAGGCGGCGCAGGACCCCCGCCCTGCTGCTGGTGGACATGATCAACCTGTTCGACTTCCCGGACGGGGCAGCCATGGCCACCGCCGCACGCCGCATCACCCCGGCGCTGGTGCGCCTGCGCGCGCGCTTCGACCGCGCCGGCGCGCCGGTGATCCACGTCAACGACAACTTCGCGCAGTGGCGTGGCGAGTTCCGCGACCTGGTCGCGTCCTGCGTGGAAGCCGGCGGCATCCCCGCGGAGATCGCCACCCGCCTGGCGCCGCAACCGCAGCACTACCACGTGCTCAAGCCCAAGCATTCGGCCTTCGCCAGCAGCGCGCTGCCGGTGCTGCTGGCCAAGCTGGGCGTGCGGCGCCTGGTGATCACCGGCATCGCCGCAGATTCCTGCGTGCTGGCCACCGCGCAGGACGCGAACATGGCCGAATACGGGACCTGGGTGCCCAGCGACTGCGTGGCCTCGCGCCAGCCGCAGCGCAAGCGCGAGGCGCTGTCGCTGCTTTCGCGTTCGCTCAACGCGCGCACCGTGGCCAGCAACCGCGTGCACGGGCTGTTCCCGCAATAGCACCCACCCGCTAAGGGAACGGCCGCGCGCGCGGCCGTTTCCCGTTCCCGGTTACTTCTCCACCGGCGTGGTGGTGCCTGCGCCCGGGCCTGCACCGAGGTCGGCGCCGGTGACCGGATCCACGTCCGGCCGCGACGCGGTGCGCTCCACCAGCGCCTTCATCGCGGCCTTCTGGCTGGCCGACAGCTTGACCGTGGCCTCGCCGTCGCCGCCGTCGACCGCGGCCTGCTGCCCGCGGTCGGAAACCACCTCCCACTGCGGACCGCTGTTCCACGGGCCCTGGGCATCGCCAGGCCCCTGCGACATGTCGAAGTAGGTGTCGGTGAAGCGCGGATCGCCGGGCAGCTTGCCGGCCGGGAAGTTGTCCTGGATCGCGTACAGCGCCTTCTCGAACGACTTCTGGTGGGCGATCTCGCGGGTCATCAGGAAAGTCAGCGCGTCCTTGATCCCGGGGTCGTCGGTGACGTTGATCAGCCGCTCGTACACGATCTTCGCGCGCGCCTCGGCGGCGATGTTCGAGCGCAGGTCGGCCATCGGCTCGCCGATCGTGTCCACGTACGCCGCCGTCCACGGCACGCCGCTGGAGTTCACCAGCGCCGGCCCGCCGCCGTACAGGATCTGCTGGGTATGGCTGGTGCTGTTCTGGGGGAGGGTGCGCATCTCCATCGCCTCCTCCATGCCCTCGGAGAGCACGGCCTTGGGACCGCTGTTGAGCATGGCGACGATCGAGCCGATGATCTCCAGGTGGCTCAGCTCCTCGGTGGCGATGTCGTAGAGCATGTCCTTGCGCCCGGGGTCGTTGTCGCCCAGGGCCTGGGTGAAGTAGCGCATGGCCGCGGCCAGCTCGCCCTGCGGGCCGCCGAACTGCTCGAGCATCAGCGTGGCCAGGTCCGGGTCGGGACGGGCGACGCGTACGGTGTACATCAGGCGCTTGTTGTGGATGAACATGGGGGAAACTCTCCGTGGGACCTGGCGGGGGGGCTGGGTGGCGGCGTCAGCGCTTGGCGGTGACGCCTTCGGTGGTCTCGCGCGCGAGGAAGGCGAGGATCACCGACTCCTGGTGCTGCAGCAGCCAGTCGGCCATCGCTTCCTCTTCCTGCAGGATCTGCGCGCACACGGCGGCCACGTCCTCGCGGCCGGCCTCGCGCGCGGCGATCACCAGCGCGCGGTAGGACGCAATCTCCATGTGCTCGAACGCGTAGCTGATGCCCAGGCCCTTGGCGACCTCGTCGCTCATCATCGAGTTGCCCGCCGCGTGCATCGCCGCCATGGCGTCGGCGAGCATGCCGCGCGCCACCGGGATGCTGCCGTCCAGGCCACGGATGCAGGTCTCCAGGCGCTCGGACTGCTGCCGGGTCTCGGCGACGTGCGCCTCGATGCGGCCGCGCAGCTCGGGGTAGTGCTCCAGGCGGCCGGCCATGGCCTTGAGCATGGTCTCGGCTTCCTGTTCCATCGTGTAGGCATCCTGCAGCCACTTCAGCAGCCGCTCGGTGGTCGAACGCGTCATGTGTCTTTTCCCGTGATCGTGGCGGCAGGCGTGCCGCGGACGTCCGACCCTGCGCCCGTGCCGGTGCACGCCCCGTGTTACGTCCGTGCAGGGTTTGCACCGCCGGACGCCGGTACCGGCTCGGCGCAGCCTTCACATTCATGACCGCCGGGCCCGTTATCTTGGGCGCGGGACTTCACGCATCGATCACACCGGGGGCCCGCGCACGATGCCGACGGAAAGTTCGATCATGGACACCACGCCCGCGCCGGCCGCCGGATGCGGGCCGGCCGAGGCCCTGCTGGAGTCCACTCCCGACCTGGCCTGCCTGTTCGACCGCCAGCACCGCTGCATCTACGCCAACCGCGCGCTGCTGGAGGCGCTGGGGCGCCCGCGCGCCGAAGTGATCGGCCGCTCGCTGCTGGAACTGGGCTACGCGCCCAGGGATGCGGCCATGCACGGTTCGGAGATCGACCAGGTGTTCGCCACCGCGCGCCGCCTGCGCGGCGATGCCCGCTTCCACGGCCCGCGCGGCGAACGCATCCACGACTACATCCTGGCGCCGGTGCTGGCCGCCGACGGCAGCGTCCAGGCAGTGGCGGCCACCATCCGCGACGTCACCGAGCGCACCGCGCACGAAGACGTGGCCCGCCGCAACGAACGGCGCCTGCGCGCGATCGCCAGTGCCAGTTCCAGCGTCATCTACCGCCTGGACCCGGACTGGTCGCGGGTGCAGGTGCTGGTCGGGCCCGGGGTCGAGAACCCGCCGCCGCTGTCGCGGCTGGAACTGCAGGCGGAGCACCTGCATCCGGACGACCACGCCCGGGTGGCGCATGCGGTGGCGCGCGCGCGCGAGGAAACCAAGGTATTCGAGGCCGAGTACCGCTGGCTGCGGGGCGACGGCCGTTACCACTGGCTGGCCTCGCGCGTGGTGCCGGTGCGCGGCGACGACGGCAGGGTGCACGAATGGGTGGGTGCGACCACCGACGTGGAGGACCGCCGCCGGCAGGAGACGCACCAGCGCCTGCTGCTGGACGAACTCAACCACCGGGTCAAGAACACCCTGGCGGTGGTGCAGTCGATCGCGGTGCAGACCTTCGCCCGCACCGGCGCCGACCGCCAGGCGGTGGAACGCTTCCACGCCCGCCTGCTGGCGCTGGCCAAGGGCCACGAGCTGCTGACCGCCTCGCGCTGGAACGGCACCTGGCTGCGCGACGTGGTCGAGACCGCGATCGGCCCCGGCATGGGCCACGGCCTGGAGCGCTTCCTGATCGACGGCCCGCGGGTGTGGCTGGCGCCGCGGCCCTCGCTGGCGCTGTCGATGGCGCTGCACGAGCTGTGCACCAACGCGGTCAAGTACGGCGCGCTGTCGGCGCCCGGCGGCACGGTGGCGATCCGCTGGGAGGTGCACGAGGAGGGCGGCCACCCACGCCGGCTGCGGCTGGAGTGGCGCGAGAGCGGCGGCCCGGCGGTCGTCGAGCCGCAGCGGCGCGGCTTCGGCACGCGCCTGGTGGAACAGGGCCTGCGCCACGACCTCGACGGCGAGGTCGTGCTCGCGTTCGAAGCATCTGGCGTAAGCTGCCACATCGACGTGCCGCTGGTGGAGGCAAGCACAGCATGAGCGGGAACCCGCAACCGGTACGCGCGCTGGTGGTCGAGGACGAGTTCCTGTTGCTGGCGCTGCTGGAGGAACTGCTGCCCGACCTCGGCGTGGAGGTAACCGCGCGCGCACGCTCGGCCGAGGGCGCGGTGGCCGCGGCACGCACGCCCGAGCATTTCGACATCGCGCTGGTGGACGTGAACCTCGCCGGCGAGCAGTCCTACGACGCGGTGGACGCCCTGCTGGAGGCGCGCGTGCCGACGCTGTTCATCACCGGCTACGGCAGCGGCAGCCTGCCGCCGCGCTTTGCCACGCTGCCGGTGCTCAGCAAGCCGTTCGGGCGCGACGACCTGGCGCGGGCGCTGGCCGCGCTGTGCGGCGGGAGCCACGGCGCCGCCTGAGGCGCGGGTTCACGCCCCGCGAAGGCGCCGCGGCCGACCATGGCCGTTCCGCCGTACACGGCATGCACATCCGCCGAGGCGTATCCATGGCAGACGAACCCAGCAGCGGCGTCGCCGAGCTGAAGGCCGTGGTCCTGGACCTGCTGCACCCGGGAGCACGTCCGCCCCGCGACGCGCACGCCGCGCCCGAACAAGGACCCAGCCCCATGGCCGAGCACGCCAAGCACGACAGGCCGCAGCCTGCCGACACCGCCGATACCGCCACTTCCGGCAAGCCGGCCGCCTCCGGCAAGTCCTCCGGCCTGCCCGCGGCCTCCGACCGTGGCCGCCGGGATGCGGACGCGCCGGCCCGGCGCGAGGGCGGCAACCCCGGCCAGGTCGCCGGCCGTGCCGGTGGCCGCGATGACGCCTCGCTCAACGCCAGCGACGACCGTCCGGAGGAATACGGTACCGGCGCGGATTCCCGCCGTACCGGTCCGGACCCCGACCGCGGCGACTGGCCTCCGCGGGACTGGGACGGGACGGGCGACGGCGGACGCCAGCGCACGGCCGGCAAGGAGCAAGGCCCCGGCGGCTACGAGGACCGCTCGCAGGAACTGCACGACTACGGCCCCGGTCCCAAGGGCTCGACCGGCGAAGCCTGGCGTACCTACGAACCCCACCGCGACGGCAACCCCGGCGCGGACGACCAGGGCGCTCCACGCAAGGACAAGCCGCAGGGCAGCGGCGGGAAGAAGTAGGGAAGGTTGCCGGCAGGCGGTGCTGGCGGGAATAAAGCCGGGTCACGACGAGCCTTCCGGGCGTCCATGCCGTCATCGGTGCGCTTGGCACCCGGGTGGCGGCATCCGGCGTGCGCGGCTGGGGAGGCCGCGCGGATCTCCATCCTCGGTCCTTCATGGACCGAGACCAGCTGGCCGCCGAAAGGGGATTTGGGCGGTGTGCAGGGGATTGGCGCCCGGGGGGAATGTCCAGGGCGCCTGCACGCTGGCGCCGGGAATTATGTGAAAGAACGCCGGCGGGCGCTGTCAGGAAACTCCTGAAAATGTCAGGAAAAACCCGACACGCGCCGCGGGATCCAGTGTTCCATGCGGCGTTACGCGGCTCCGGTGGCACGCAGGCGCGCGCAGGGCGTCGTCGGTCCGATGATGCCAGCGGCGTGGCATTGCGCAATGCGCCAAACCGCGACCGCGGTGGCGAATTGTGGCTGCCGCCCGCCGTCGGCGGCGGGTGTGGGCCCAACAGGATTCGAACCAGGGAACAAGGGATTATGAGTCCGTCGCCACCACCTCATATCCAGGAAAATTAATCACTTACAAGCGCATGCGAGCCAACAAAAGCACGCTACGTCAGTAACTTGGCGCTGCAGAGAGGAGCGAGGGCTGGACCGCTTGCGCACCTCATCCCTACCCCTGTCGGCCGTTCAGGCTGTTGCCCCGTGACGCGACAATGACCAGGTCGACGACAATGCCTCGGCCTGCCGCAACACCGTCTGCACGGCAGCATCCTGGAGGTCGGGCGGATAGCCGTACTTGCGCAGGATGCGCTTGACCAGCACCCGCACGCGGGCGCGGGCCGATTCCCGGTGCGCCCAGTCCACCGTCACGTTCTCGCGCAGGCTCACCAGCAGCTCGTGGGCGATCACCATGAGCTGATCATTTCCCATTACTTCAACCGCACTGTTGTTCTCGGCCAACGCCATGTAGAAGGCGTATTCCTCGTCCGACAGGCCGGACTCCTCGCCGCGCTGGTGGGCCGCGCGGATGTCCTTGGCCAGCGCGATGAGTTCCTGCAGTACCTCGGCCGTGTTGATGGCGTTGGCGTGGTAGCGGGCCACCGCATCCTCCAGTCGCTCCGAAAACGCCTTCGTCTGCACCACGTTGGCCTTGCTGCGCGAGCGGATGCCGTCGTTGATGAGCTTGCGCAGGGCCTCCAGCGCCAGGTTCTTCTTCTCCATCTGCTGCACCTCGGCCAGGAACTCGTCCGAGAGGATGGAGATGTCCGGGCTCCTGAGCCCGGCGGCCTTCAGGATGTCCACGATCTCGGTGGACACCACCGCGCGGCTGACGATCTGCTGGATGGCCAGCTCGCGCTCCTGCCGGGTCGGGCCCGGTCCGGTGCCGCTCTTGACCAGCGCTGCACGGATGGCCTGGAAGAAACCAACCTCCTCGCGGATCGCGCGTGCCTCGTCCGAGGCGGCGGCCAGGGCATAGGCCCTGGACAGGGCCAGCACGGCGTCCTGGTAGCGGCGATGAGCTTTTTTCTTGCCCTCGTCCGTAGTCTCCTGCGCCGCCAGCCGCTGCTGCATGTCCAGCACCCATTCGATGGCCCCCGCCATCACTGCCAGCCGCTCCTGCGGCGTTCCACTCAACGCCGTGGCGTAGTCGAAGCCGTGGAACATGCCGCGCACGACCTCGTACTTCTCCAGCATCACCGCAATGGCCTCGGCCTCGTCGATGCCGGTGTTCTCGCGGTCCTTGGGCGAGTACTGCGCCAGCGCCGACTTCAGGTTCTGCGCGATGCCGATGTAGTCCACCACCAGGCCGGCGGGCTTGTCGCGGAACACGCGGTTGACGCGCGCGATGGCCTGCATCAGGCCATGCCCGCGCATCGGCTTGTCCACGTACATGGTGTGCATGCAGGGCGCGTCGAAGCCGGTCAGCCACATGTCGCGCACGATCACCAGCTTCAGGGGATCGTCCGGATCGCGGGCACGCCTGGCCAGCAGGTCGCGCCGGGCCTTGTTGCCGATGTGCGGCTGCCACTCGGGCGGGTCGCTGGCCGCCCCCGTCATCACGATCTTGACCACCCCGGCGCTGTCGTCCGGACTGTGCCAGTCCGGGCGCAGTTTGACGATCTCGTCGTAGAGGGCCACGCAGATGCGGCGGCTCATGCACACCACCATGGCCTTGCCGTCCAGCGCGGCCACGCGGCTTTCGAAGTGCTGCACGATGTCGGCGGCCACCTGCCGCAGGCGCTTTTCCGCGCCCACCAGCGCCTCGATGGTGGCCCACTTCTGCTTGGCGCGTTCGCGGGCGGTCTCTTCCTCGCCCTCCAGGATCTCCTCCACCTCGGCGTCGATCCTGGGCTTCTCGTCCTCGTCCAGCTCGATGCGCGCCAGGCGGGACTCGTAGTAGATCGGCACCGTGGCGCCGTCTTCCACCGCCCGGCTGATGTCGTAGATGTCGATGTAGTGGCCGAACACCGCCGGGGTGTTGACGTCATCGGCCTCGATGGGCGTGCCGGTGAAGCCGATGAAGGAGGCGTTCGGCAGGGCGTCGCGCATGTACTTGGCGAAGCCGTAGGAGACTTCGCCGGTCTTCACGTCCACCCTGGCCCTGAAGCCGTACTGGCTGCGGTGCGCTTCGTCGGCGATGACCACCACATTGCGGCGTGTGGTCAGCGGTTCCGCGACTTCGCCGAACTTCTGCAGGGTGGTGAAGATCACGCCGCCCGATGCGCGGTTCAGCAGCGCCTGCAGGTGCTCGCGGCTCTCGGCCTGCACCGGCGTCTGCCGGATCAGGTCACGGCACATGGAGAAGGTGGCGAAGAGCTGGTCGTCCAGGTCGTTGCGGTCGGTCAGCACCACCAGGGTCGGGTTCTCCATCGCCGGGTGCCTGACCAGCTGCCCCGCGTAGAAGGCCATCAGCAGGCTCTTGCCGGAGCCCTGCGTGTGCCAGATGACCCCCGCGCGCCGGTCGCCCGGGCGCTGGGACTTCACGCTGGGCAGACCGTACTCCGCGGGATCTTCGTCCACTTCCTGGACCTGCATGGCCGCGCGCACCGTGGACTCCACGGCCTTCTTCACCGCGTGGAACTGGTGGTAGCCGGCGATGATCTTCACCAGCCCGGAACCCGTCTCGCCAAAGACCGTGAAATCCCGCAACAGATCGAGCAGGCGGCGGTGCTCGAACACGCCTTCGACCAGGACCGGCAGTTCCGGGGCCCCCTTGGGCGCGACCTCCCGACCGTCCGTGGTGCGCCACGGCATGAACCGCTCCAGGTCGGCCGACAGCGACCCCACCCGGGCGGAGATGCCATCGGACGTGACCAGCAGCGCGTTGGTGTGGAACAGCTGGGGGATCTGCTGCTTGTAGGTCTGCAGCTGGTTGAAGGCACCGGCCAGCGTGGCGTTCCCGCTGCCCGGCGCCTTGAGCTCGATCACTGCCAGCGGCAGGCCGTTGACGAACACCACCACGTCGGGCCGGCGGGTGTTCCGGCCGTTGATCACCGTGAACTGGCGCACCGCCAGCCAGTCGTTGTTCTCCGGGTGTTCGAAGTCGACCAGCACCACCTTGCCGGCGGCCAGCGTGCCGTCGTCGGCGTAATACTCGACGTCCACGCCCTCCGACAGCAGCCTGTGGAGACGGCGGTTCTCTTCGAGCAGGGCGGGCAGTTCGGACTGCGTGACCCTGCCGATCGCGTCCTGCCGCGCCTCCGGCGGCACCCCGGGGTTCAGGC
>NZ_ALIP01000019.1:0-1144 GCF_000283075.1 Pseudoxanthomonas sp. GW2 | reverse complement strand
GGCGTTCGTCGCCCGCCACGTCGAGCAGGACGGGCGGGTGGTGGACTTCGCCAATCCCGACCTGCGCAGCACCTCCGAATCGCAGTCCTACGGCCTGTTCTTCGCCCTGGTCGACAACGACCAGCTGCTGTTCGAGCGGATCCTGGCCTGGCCCCGCCGCCACCTCAGCGGCGGCCGCGCCGACCTCAACCTGCCGGCCTGGCTGTGGGGGCGGGCGGGCGATGGCAGCTGGCGGGTGCTGGACCCCAACACCGCCGCCGACGGCGAGCTGTGGATCGCCTACGCCCTGCTCGAGGCCGGGCGCCTGTGGAACCGCCCGGGCTTCACCGCGGCCGGGCGCCAGGTGCTGGCGCTGATGCGCAAGGCCGAGGTGGTGGACCTGCCCGGTTTCGGCACCATGCTGCTGCCGGGCAACCGCGGTTTTGCCCACGGCGACTCCTGGACCCTCAATCCCTGCTACCTGCCGCTGTTCGCGTTCCGCCGCTTCGCCCTGGCCGACCCCAAGGGACCGTGGGCGAAGCTGGCCGAGCGCAGCGTGGCCCTGCTGCGCCAGGCCGCGCCCAACGGCTTCGCCCCGGACTGGATCCGCTGGAACGGGCGCGCCTTCGTCACCGATCCGGACAAGGGGCCGATGGGCAGCTACGACGCCATCCGCACCTCCCTGTGGGCCGGCATCACCCATCCGGCCGATCCGCTGCGCAAGCCGCTGCTGGAAGCGCTGTCCGGGCCGCTGCGCATGCTGCGCGCGCAGGGCGCGTTCGCCGAGAAGGTGGACGTGCGCAACGGCGTCGGCATCGGCACGCCGCCGCCGGGTTTCGCCGCCGCGCTGCTGCCGTACCTGGCCGCGCACGGCCAGGGCGCCCTGGTCCGCGCCCAGGCTACGCTGGTGCCTGCCTCCGGCGCAGCCGCCGATTCGCTGCCTTACTACGACCGCTGCCTGGTGCTGTTCGGCAAGGGCTGGGTCGATCGCCGCTACCGCATCGCCGCCGACGGGCGCCTGCAACCCGCCTGGAGTACGCCATGTTCCGCCAAACGCTGAAACCGCTCTGCCTGCTGGGCCTGTCGGTGCTGGCCGCGCCGCTGGCGGCGCAGTCGCCCTCGGCCACCCAGCAGCTGGTCAACCAGGGCAACTATTGGCTCGACC